>JASJGT010000332.1:0-9752 GCA_033791405.1 Desulfuromusa sp. | reverse complement strand
AAGGTGTTGCTCACTCACTTCAAAAGTCCTATAGACATATGGAACTCTATTTGACAGGACATTTGAAAACGATTTGAAGGATTTTATTGGGGGGGACCGCTAACTGTCAAAAATCCTAAGTTATGATAATGTAGCTTCGATGTAACGGATTGTCCGACTTCCAGTACACTCTTGACTAATCGATTGTTTCGGGCTGAAATCAGCCTCAATCGTGGTCCAACAAGTGGGTACTAGTTGGAATCGGTCCGCTCCCGACTAGTTTTTCAACGACCCACTAGAAGTCTTACACAGCTCAGGGATTATCCTGCTCTTGAACCATTTGGGACAGGTATTTCTGGTATGGCTAGGCAGGGGGTAATTTTATTTGCGTAACCAATATCAAAGAGCATTCCCTGGGAGATTTCTCCTGCCATTTTCCTTTCTGGCAGGTTCAAGACAAAAAGAGCTTGTTTGCCTTCAATTTCACTCGGATTTTCACGTTCCTGCTTTATTCCTGCGAGAATGGAACGGACATGATCGCCAAAGTCCACAGTCAACTTCATAAGCTTATTAGACTTCTCGATACCTGAAACGGAAATGATCGTACCTACTCGGATATCAAGTTTTTCAAAATCTTCGTACGAAATCGTTTCTTTAATATTTTCTGGTTCCATTGTACGGCCTTTCACCCTGTCTGACTATTTAACGCCCCAACGTGCTATGAGTCTAAATTTATCTGAATGATCCAGCCAATCGGCATTTATCAAGTGCTGACTGCACTCATCTCGGGACGATTTACAATATTCTGAAACCATCAGGGCGACAAGGATAAGAATTAAAAAAACAAAACCAAACATATTGTCCTCCTTTGATTATGTGCGCTTTACCTTCTCCGTTCTGGACAGGGTACTAGTCAAATCCTCAAAAGTATAATTAATACATTTACTACATCATTAATTCAGCTAATGACGAAGTGTCATTGCCCCTCCATGTAAAGCAAAAGTGGTTCAACTAAAATCGAATGGTTGGGCCGCCTGATTTTACTTTTGAAAATGTATTTCTGGCCAGATCAACGGAATTTCAAATATAGTAACTTTATGTTCACTACCCCATTTTTGGAAAGGAAAATTGGCCTTTCCACTTTGCTGTAATTTGAGCAGCTTAGAGAAATGGCCTTTTGTACGGATATACGAGACATCTGGATTGAAATAGCTGTGTGGTTCCGTTCAGGTGCGAAGTTGGTTGCTTCGATCCGGCAACATTTTAGTTAATCTTGGTTCAAAATCGGCAGATCTGGAACATTCTGCTGGCGATCAACTCCATGCCTTTGAGACAGTCGAAAACCTTTACAGGGGATGGGGACGACACGGAGTCATAAACATCACAATAAAATCCGCGTGCAATCCTGGTTTGGGGTTATGATAGGCTCCTCAATTACTGGAGATGGCGATGTTGCGAAAACACCCCTGGCTTGTCCCCGTACTTTTTATCACCCTGCTGTTCTACTTGAACTTTGTCGCCCGCGTTCTGCTCTCACCGCTGGCGCCGGTGATGGAGATGGAGTTTGGATACTCCCATGCCGGCACCGGGGCCCTCTTCCTGCTGACGTCGTTGGGCTATTTCTTCGGCCTGTTTGCCTCCGGGGTGATCTCCTCCCGCTGGACCTTTACCCAGACGATCCAGCTGTCCGTCGCCGGTTTTGGCCTGAGCCTGATCTGCATCGCCTTCAGCCGCAATTATTGGCAGATCGGGGGACTCGTCGCCGTGCTGGGGTTCATGGCGGGGCTCTATCTGCCGGCGGGCATGGCCAAACTGACTGAGCTGATCCCCTCGGCTCACTGGGGGAAGGGGCTAGCCGTTCACGAGCTGGGGCCAAATTTCGCCTTATTCCTGGTCCCACTTCAGGTGGAAATTCTGCTCCGATTTTTTGACTGGCACCAAGTCTTGCTTTTCCAAGGATTGCTGACCCTAGGAATTGTTGCCGCGTATCGTTTTTACGCCGGTCAGGGCGGGAGCCGGGGCGTCGCACCAAAGCTGAGCACTTTTCAAGACTTTTCCCGGCAAAAGAATTTCTGGAAGCTGGTTTTGCTATTCGGCCTGGGGGTGGGCAGTACGCTCGGAATCTACTCGATGCTGCCGGTCTATTTTATCGATCAGGGTATTGAGCGGGACCTGGGCAACAGCATGCTGTCGGCCTCGCGGATGCTGAGCATTCCCGTCGTGCTCATCGGCGGCTGGCTGACCGACCGGATCGGTGTGCGCCGATCCCTGATGATTATCCTCAACATAGGGGGGCTGCTGACCGTCCTCATCGGCGTACTGCAGGGGTATTGGTTGTTTGTCCCGGTTTTTCTGCAGCCGTTGTTTGTCGTCTGTTTTTTTCCTCCGGTGTTCAAGGCCTTGGCCTTGTCGGTTCCGGCCGAGTTGAGAAATCAGGCCATTGCCTACACGGTTCCTTTCGGTTTTCTGCTGGGGGCCGGTGTAACACCACTCGTACTGGGCATGCTCGGCGATGCCGGGCTGTTCCAGTTGGCGTTTATCGCTCTGGGATGCCTGATGGCCGCGGGCAGCTTGATGACCAGGGAACTGGCGGAACAATAGTCCCCTGCAGAGTTTGTCCACTACCTAGGAAGGTTATTTTCTAAAGACAGGAGTTTTGCAGACAGTCAGAGGTTCAGCCTAGAACCCCCTAACTGCTTTCTCATATTGAATCGCCACTAGGCCATTAGACATTTGCCAGTCTCAGAAATAGTAAGTTTTGAGTAGAAAGACATAACTGAACACGCCCAGATCAGGCAGCATCTATCAGATCAAATCTAAACCACCATAAATGAACTATCCAGGGCTACGCAGAGCCCACTTATTTTCCAAACAACTTATTCAAAGTATTATCCAACATTTTCCTGATCGGTTCTGCCTCTTCACCAGCACCGGGAGCTATTTTCTCCAATAGTTCTTGACTCGCTTTTTCCTTGGCTTTATTCACCGCTTGATTTTGCAAGGCCTTTGAATCATATCCAATTTTGGGTTGAGCAAAAGTCCCCTGAATCTGCAGAGGCAGCTTTCCCCAACCATTCTGATCTGATACGGTCTCTTTAAGGCTTTTGCTGACTCCCAGTTTATCCAAAATTTCAGGGGCAAAACGGGCGTCTAGGTGAAGGTTGAGGCGACCATCAACATTGATGGTTCCGGTCGGAGTTAATTTGGCTTTAGAACTATCCAGATGAGCATTAATATGAGTCAGACCATCCTGCAAGTTATATTGCCCCGTCAACGATTGAAAACTTAGAACCTTGAGCTCTGGACTGCCAAAGAAACCAGCCAACTGTTCGAGCAAGGGGAAGCCTTTAGCTATTCCCTGTTGCAGCTTGAAGTCTCCTTTAAGCTTAAGCGCCTGCAACAGATTGTCGGGAAGAGTTCCTCGGCCAGAAAAATTGTTCTGCCATTGCAACTGACCGGAAACACTCTGTTGACTTTCTGGAAACAACCCTGAAACCAGTGTCGTGACGTTCGGTTGACTTAATGCCATCTGCCCGTTATAAGTAAAACCTTTCACCCCAAGATGGATACGGGAGGAGCCTTTCAGTTCGCCGGCTCCAATTTGACTGGAGAGATTTTGAATCGACAAATAGTTATCTTTCAGACTTAGATCAGCTGTCACCTTATCAATATTCAGCTTTTTATAGATCAAACGATTAACCGCCAGAGTTCCAGCCATATCGATAGGGAGATCATAAGGGCCAATCTCCTCAGCCAAGCTTTTCTGGCGCTCAGTTTGGGGGACATCAGTCCCATTTCCACTGGCATCCTTGGCTATATCATTTGACTCAGGCAAAATCTTATTTAGATCCAATGTTTCTGCGGAAAGAGCAAACTCACCGCGAAAAATATTATCTGTCGCCCGCTCCGCTTTAACCTGTAACTGAGCCTGTTGATCCCCATATTGCAAAAACAAGTTTTCTGTCTGCAAAACCTTGTCAACATAGGTAATGTCTCCACTGATTCCGGCACGTAAATTTTCCGAACTGGCTCTGACATCAGACAGGCTGAATTGAGCAGAGTTAACCAAACCTATGCCACTATCCAATTTTCCAGACAGGGAGATTTGACCATCAATCAGCCCGGCAAAGCTATATTTCTGGTAGTCTTTGGACAACTCCCCAGGAAGATTCTGCATCACTTCACGCAGATCAAATTGCTTCAATAATAAAGTCAGCACCATATAGGGTTCAGCTGCCGACAGATCAAACTCCCCTTCTGCCCCAAGATTGATTTCATTGAAGTTGAGCAATAAAGTTGAAATTTTTAGGAGTTGTTTTTGAGGATTGAAGCTTAAAGCATAATCTGCACCTAACTTCGCACCCTTCAATCCTGATTTCGGAAATTGATCCAGTACCAAATCGACATCTTTGAGATCAATCTGTCCTTTTGAAGATATCAGCTCAGGCTCTATATCGACTTCAAGATTGAGAGCCAACTGTGCTGAGCCCAGTTTTCCAGGAATGGCGCTGCGATAGTAGGGTGCAAACTGAACTAGATTTAAAGGGGCTAAATGAACGATCAAATCACCAGCTTGGCGAGACAAATCATAATGTCCGGAGATGTCGATATTTGAGTCATTTATTACTGCAGAAAGGTCAATGGGAAAGGCTTTATCAAAAGTAATCTGTCTGGCCTTAAAATTAAGTTGCTCTAGAGCGTAACGAAAAGGGGATCGGGCATTTATAAATTTATCAACATATTGTAACTCACCCCCCTTGATATCAACTTCCTTAACCAAAAGGTTAAAGGCTTTGGGTAATGATGTAGATTCCTTATCGTTAGCAACAACTGTGGCGCTTTTATCTCCGGTTGATTCAGGTAATAAATCGCTAAAATTGAATTGGCCCTCCGGCAGGCGGGTCACAGATATTTTAGGTTGATCCAGAAGAATTTGATCAACAACCACCTTGCCGGTCAAAAGAGGTAAGAATTGATAATGTAATTCGACCGCTTTAACCGAAAAGAATTCCTCATCACCTTTCTTTTGCATGACTTGCAAGTCGGCAACAGAAATACCAGAAAACAAACCAATTTTTATTTCCCCGAAATCGACATTTCGATGCAATGACTTTTCAGCCAGCGGCAGAAGTGTTTCTCGAACCTTTTCCGGGGTGACTTGCGTCTTAATCACAACAGTCAAAGCAACAGCAAGAATCAGCAACATACCGACCATAAAAATAATGATTTTTACTGGCGTTGACATATTTTCCCCGGACAAAATGAAACGCACATTGCTACAAAGCTTTTGTTAGTGTCATTAGTATAGCAAAAGAACCTATAATAATAGAAACTTATACGTCAGTGTTACGTATTTTTTTATTGAGTAGAAAAGCTCTTAAAACAAATGCAACAATGAAAACAGTAGCATAAGCATTTTTTTTAAACATCAGCACATAAAATCTCCTCTAAATAGCGGTAACCATCCATAATTACTAATTATTTTTACTGGTTTTCTGTTCTAAATTTTAATATTAGAATAATTTACTTTTCTACGAACTGCCGCTACAATCTCAATCATTAATAACAACACATTTTGCCCAGGAGTTACTGCGCATGAAGAAAAATAAAAACTCACTCTTGCTGGATATTGGCTGGTGTGAGTGGGTTTCCTTTCCAGCATTGAAAATTCCAGCGATTGAAGCTCAGGTCGTGATGGATTCAAAACAATCAATCTTGAATATTTTTGATTTCTCAACCTTCAAAGAGGGTGAGGATTTGATGATCAGCTTTGGCGTACACCCCATCCAGGACAACAGTGATGTCGAGGTCTATTCAGTAATGCCGGTTAAAACCAGACGTCTGATTACTTTTTCCGTTGGTGACAGAGAATGGTGCTATGTGATTGAAACAGAAATGCGTATCGGTTCAATGAAAAAGATAATTGATCTGACTTTAGTACATCGTGAAGAATCAACCTTTCGCCTTCATCTGGCACCACAAACCATCAAAAGCCTGGTCAAGGTCAATCCACAGAAAAGCTATCTTACTGGAAAAATATTAGATAATTATGCAATTTCAGCTACTTTAAGTAATTCCTGAAACAAAAAATTTAAGAAATATCGTTAAAATTCATACCATCCATCAATCATCGGGAAATAAAGAGCTGTTCTGATTGGCAACCGATCAGACTGTAAAGCTAACAGCTGAGCATAAGTATCCAGCTGTTCTCGATAATGCTCAGCCTCGCGATTCAAAAATTCCAACTCAGTCTCCCCTTCCCTGGGGAGACTGGTTTTATAATCAATAATCCAACGACATCCATCTGCTACAAATGTCCGGTCAATGACAGCATGAATTAACCTCCCACGAACAACTCCAGTCATCGGCAGTTCGCTTCTCTGTTCACGATGATTTTCCAGAACCCATCGCCCCCGCTGACTTGCAAGGGTTTTATCCATGGCGACGAGAACCTTTTTCACACTCGTATCCAAATCAGCACTTGCCACACCAAAACGACTTAAAGAATTTCTTAGTTTTTCCTCCAGATTCCCTTTTTTATCGCTGAACCAACCCTCTACGCCAGATTTGGTCATACGTTCAAGTAATGAATGAACTAGATTCCCCACATGCCGATGTGCCGGATTTTCCCAACCCGTGAATTTGACAACCGAATCACCACGAGATGATGCAGTTTCTGGCGTTTGCTGGGTCTGTAGCTTTACTGAATTGAGATCTGGCAAGAACCAATCCACCGGCAAACGCTGTAGCATTGGGGGGACAAATTCTTTATCAACAGCCTCATTGCGTTGACCGGAAGTCAAATAATCACCCTGCAGAAGAGGCCAGAGTTTTTCCAGCAATGACCCTTTTCTGGGTTTTAAATCACCATCATTATTTTCATCCGCATGTCCAAGCAGATGGATATGCCGAATTGCTCTGGTCATAGCAACATATAACAATCGTCCTGCTTCCAGATCCTCTTTTTGCCCCTCCAACTGCGCTATTAATTGGTAGATAGGATCTTTTTCCTGACTTCCGCGGGCAGCAATAGGGGCAATTAACAGACCGTAATCGGGATGTTCTTGCCAGCGCAATAAGGGATTATCTCCTCTTCCAGAAGTCTTTCCCAACCCTGGAATGATGACCGTATCAAACTCCAGCCCTTTGGCTTTGTGAATCGTCATAATTTGCAGGTTGCCATCAACCTGAGTATCCGGCTCAGCAAATAGCTTAGTCAATCCCCTCTGCAATTTAGAAAAACTTTCTAGAGTGCCCCCCTGATCCAACTTATCGAGCAGTTCAAAAACCATCTGTGCATCAGCCTGCCCTTCAGCCGGATAGCAAGCAGCTCCACCCAAAGCTAACCAACAACCTTCAACCAACTGACGCAATGGCAACCGGCCAAAGCGTTTTAGTCCTGACTGTAAAACCGGCCAGACATGTAACAACCGCTGTTGGCCATCAACGGATAATTGTTGTCGAATCTGATCATCCGCTAGCAGGGTTGGTATGGTTCTGTGTGGCGAGCCTCCCGCCAGGGCATGAAGATCATGCAAGGTCAAACCACACCAGGGAGCCCGCAGAACCGCCAACCAGGATAAGCGATCAGCTCGATGGAGCAACGCATGGGTCAAGTGGACAACGTCGAGAGCGGCCGGCCTGGCTCCGAGAAGATCAATATCCTGAGCTTGATAACCGATCCCATGTTGACGGAACAGAGGCAATATTTCACGCAGATGATTCCGGCCACGAACCAGAATTGCAATGGTCTGATCCCGATCTTCAGCTTGCGCCTGTTGCACCAGCTCCAAAACCTGCAACGCTTCGGCTTGATCGTTACGACCGATATAGGGGGAAATCTGACAGGCTGCACCCTCAAGAGATGGTTTAACGGCCACAGCCTTTGATAGTGGAACAGCGCCACTGGCCTCATCCATTGCCGCAGGAAAAATAGTAGCAAAGGCCTTATTCACCCACGTTACGATCCCCTCTTGCGAGCGAAAATTTACGCTGAGCTGCAGTGGTTGTAACACAATTTGAGAGTGGCCAAACTTCCCCCTGAAACTGTGCAAAAACAAGCCAACCTCGGCCTCACGGAAGCGATATATTGACTGCATCGGATCACCGACCAGGAAGAGAGTACGGCCATCGTCTGCAGTCCACCCGGAGATCAAAGTTTTAAGCAATTGATATTGCAAGCGAGAAGTATCCTGAAACTCATCGACCAAAATATGCTGAAGATCATGATCAACGTTCAGCAGCAGTTCACTCGGATCATCGGCCTCGCCCAGTGCTTGGTTAGCTTTCAGAGCAATTTCGGCAAAATCAGCCTGGCCATGATTTCTAAACACTAACCAGAGTTCAGCAACAAGAACAGGCAATAACTCAAGCAGAGATTCCAATAATTGCCACTGACCATCAGAATAGCCCTCTCGAGGCAATGTTCTGATTGCTGTTAGCCGCTGAATAAATGAGGAATCTGGATCAAACTGAGCCAGCAAGCTAAGCATTCGCTCCTTGACCTCACGATGTTCTTTACTTGCAGGGAAACCATGGTTTTTGTTGACTGTTTTTCTTATCCCACCAGCATTTGTCAACAGCAAGTTCGCGATACTCAGCCAACCGGTCAAATCGTGATACTCAGCACCTGGCAGGCTGCCAGAATCCACCAGGTTGATCGGTGTAGAGCTTTCAAGCTGACTATTGGAAAAGTGGAGACAATCGAGGAGTTCTATTTCCAGATCAGCAGGAAAAGACTTTTTTAAACTCAGAAGTTGATCACAGCAGAATCGTTCCAACCCCTGTTGCAAACCCTGCCGCGAGGTTTCATTGTCTGCCAACATGTGTCGCAGCCATTGATCCCGCCGCCGTAACATATCAACCAACATCTGTTGTACAACCGAAACATTATTATCCAGATGGCGAAGCAAAGCCCGAAGTTGAGTTCCCCCCGAAGCACCATTATCAAGTCTGGAAAACAATTTTTCCGCTGCCAACAAATAAAGGGCATCAGCATCGTCACTCATCTCTGGCAAACTACCAAAGCGTGAAACCCAGGGCATTTTCCGCACCAGGCTCGCATTGAAGCTATCGATCGTCTGAATTGATAATTGTGCCGGGTTAAGCAACAGATTATTACCATGCCGCTGTAAAACCTTGACTGCCAGTTTCCAGGTTTTTTCCGCATGGGCTTCAACTGGACAAGGAAGATCTCGTCCGCTTTCTAATGCCACAAGTAACCGTTGGCGCATTTCAGCAGCAGCTTTATTGGTGAATGTGATGGCAAGAATCTGTTGCGGCTGTTCAACTTCAGCAAGTAAAGCCAGCATCCGCTGAATCAACAGTTCGGTTTTTCCAGAACCTGCCGGAGCCTGGACAATACAGGATTGCCTCACATCAATAGCTGCAGCGCGCTGTTTTGCGTCAACAATCATGATGGTGTCCTTGTATTCTTTGAGGCTTCCTGAATACGGCAAATTCCTGATAAATCACAATATTGGCAACTCTTGGTCAGATCATACGGTAGAATAACAGCCTCACCTTCCACAAAATTTTCTGCCAATTGGTCAATCTGCTGCCGCCAGAAAACCAACAATTCAGCCCAATCAGATATACCAAGCTCCAGACTCTGCGGATAAGCTAACAACTCACGAACCTTTCCAAGCAAACCTTTTTCTCTCACGACACCAACAAATCGGCACTCCCCCCGGTGTAGTTTCGCGAAAACAATACCGTCTGCCTTAAACTCAGGATCAGCCACAGCATAAATCGGCAATTGTGGTTCGATCAGT
>JASJGT010000331.1:0-7117 GCA_033791405.1 Desulfuromusa sp. | reverse complement strand
GCGAACAAACAACCTGACATCCTCCTCGCTGATTCGACCACCAGATCCAGATCCTTGAACCTGATAAATATCGACACCGAGGTCGCGTGCCATACGGCGTACCGATGGTGCAGCTGGAGCAACCTGATTGTCGCGACGCACACTGGTCAAATCAACGCTCTCAGCAACCGGATCAGCTATTGCTGGGGGTAAGGGAGCAGCCTCTGGCAATACTGTGGCAGAATCTTTTCTTTGTGTTTCTGCCAGCGGTTTTACCTCCGTCTCCTCCGCAGAAGCAGCAGAAGGGTTCTCACTGAGGTCAACGGCAGGTTCTAGCAGCATAATCACGGATCCAACTGCTGCACTGTCACCTTCGGCCACCTTAATCGTTGTAATCACACCAGCAGCAGGGGAAGGAATGGCAACAACAGCCTTATCTGTTTCCAATTCCAGAAGCGTCTGATCTTCTTCCACCTGATCACCGACAGCAACCTCGACTGAGACAACCATTCCGGCAGTGACGCCATCGGAAACCTCAGGGACAATAATTTCTAACGACATAGCATTCCTCTAATCAATGTGAGGGTTCAATTTATCAGGGTCAATATTGAAATCTTTCATTGCTTTTATCAACGTCGCTTCGCTTCCATCCCCCGAAGCTGCCAGCTGATGCAGTGCAGCAATGACAATATAACGAGCATCAACCTCAAAGAAGTCACGTAACAGATCACGGCTATCACTACGACCGAAGCCATCAGTACCCAAACAATGAACAGAGCCGGGAAACCACTGAGCGACAGCTGATGGAAGAACCTTCATGTAATCGGAAGCCGCAACAAAGACACCCTGCTCTTTCTCTAGCAACTGGCTGACATACGGTTTTTTGGCTTTTTGCTGAGGATGAAGTAAATTCCAGCGCTCAACCTCTATTGCATCCTGATAGAGCTCCTTATAACTGGTCACACTCCAAACATCAGCCGCAATCCCATAATTATCTTCCAGAAGACTTTGCGCTTTGATCACCTCGTTAAGAATAGCTCCACTGCCGAGGAGATGAACCTTGGATTTACCCTTAAGGCGTGACGACTGGAACCGGTACATCCCCTTGATGATCCCCTCACGCACACCTTTCCCCTTTGGCATTGGTGGCATTTTATAGGTTTCATTCATCACCGTCAGGTAATAGATAAGATCTTCCTGATGGCAATACATCCGGGTCAGCCCCTCCTGCACAATCACCGCCAGTTCATAGGCAAAAGCTGGGTCATAGGCTTTGATCTTGGTGGGAGTCATCGCCAGAACATGGCTGTGACCGTCTTGATGCTGCAATCCTTCTCCAGCGAGTGTCGTTCGACCGGCAGTGGCTCCAATCAAAAAACCCCTGGCTCGGCTGTCACATGCCTGCCAAATCTGATCTCCGACCCGCTGGAAACCGAACATGGAATAGAAAATATAGAAAGGAATCGTTTGAACCTGATTGTTGGAATATGCGGTTCCGGCAGCGATGAAACTAGCCATGGAACCAGCTTCGCTCAATCCTTCTTCCAGAATCGCACCGGTTTTTTTCTCATTGTAGAAAAGCAGGCTGCCCTTGTCGACCGGATCATAAAGTTGTCCGGTATGACTGTAGATCCCCGCTTGACGGAACAGTGCCTCCATACCGAAAGTGCGCGCTTCATCCGGCACAATCGGAACAATCAATTTTCCCAGTTCCGGGTCACGTAGTAGTTTGGCCAACAGATGAACAAAGGCCATCGTCGTTGCCAATTCCCGATCTCCCGATCCAGCGAAATATTCCTCAATCAGCCAATCCGTTTGACAGGCCATCGGTTGGCTACCGTCAAACCGCCGAGGGACAGAACCACCAAGCGCTGCACGCCGTTCTTTCAGATAAAGGATTTCCGGACTGTCGTCAGCAGGCTTGTAACAAGGCGCTTTTGTAATATCTTCATCACTAATCGGAATATTAAAACGAGTACGAAACTCTTTTAGTTCATCCTCATTCAATTTTTTTTGTGAATGAGTGATATTTTTTCCTTCACCAGCCTCGCCTAATCCATAGCCCTTGATTGTTTGAGCCAGGATGACTGTTGGCGATCCCTTATGTTCAACCGCTGCTTTGTAGGCTGCATAAACCTTATCAGGATCATGTCCCCCACGGGTTAGGCTTCCCAATTGCTCATCGCTGTAACCCTTAACAAGTTCCAGCAACTCAGGGTATTTGCCAAAGAAATCCTGCCGTACAAAAGCGCCACTTGTAGTCGTATATTTCTGCATCTCACCATCAAGAACTTCATCCATCCGTTGCACTAGCCGCCCGGAATCGTCTTCATCCAGCAAGCGATCCCAATCGTCACCCCAAATGACTTTAATCACGTTCCAGCCCGCCCCACGAAATGCAGCTTCTAATTCCTGAATAATCTTCCCGTTGCCGCGCACCGGTCCATCAAGCCGCTGCAGATTACAATTGACCACAAAGATCAGGTTGTCCAGATGCTCCCGTGCGGCCAGTGTGATCGCCCCCAGCGATTCAGGTTCATCCATCTCACCATCACCCAGCAGCGCCCAGACCTTGCGACCACTCGCCTTCCTTAACCCTCTATCGACAAGATAATGATTAAAGCGGGCTTGGTATATGGCACTAATGGAGGTCAACCCCATCGACACGGTCGGAAACTCCCAGAAATCTTTCATCAGGAAAGGATGGGGATATGAAGACAATCCACCCTGCGGATTCAGTTCACGGCGAAAATTTTCCAAATCCTGACCAGTGAGTCGCCCCTCCAAAAATGCCCGAGAATAGACACCTGGAGCGGCATGCCCCTGGAAATAGACCATGTCACCGATAAAATCATCCGTTCTGCCACGCCAGAAATGATTAAATCCGACTTCCCACAGAGTGGCTGCCGAAGCAAACGTTGAAATATGCCCGCCGATCCCGTCAGATTCCCGGTTAGCCCGCACAACCATCGCCATGGCATTCCAGCGAACGATTGATTTAATCCGGCGCTCAAGCTCCCGGTTCCCCGGAAAAACGGGTTGACGCGTATGGGGGATCGTATTGATATATGGCGTGTTGGCAGTAAACGGGATACTGACACCCTGTTCCTGAGCGCGAATTTGTAATTGCCTGAGAATCTGCCGCACCCGTTCCGGTCCCTGCTCTTTTAAGACGTAATCGAGCGATTCACGCCATTCCTGATTCTCTATATCCAGAAGTTCCTTTACAATTTCTTGTTTGTGGCTTGTCATAGAATTGCAACTCCTTTCATGAAGCTCATAAAGCTGACTAAAATAATACACAATTATTCCAGTCACGTCAGGATAATAGATAAAAGAAATTTCAGTTCAGTGGAGTTGATTCGAGCAGAAAGGGGTACAACGTTGAATGGCAAGGGTGAATCAATAGATCATTACGTTGATTCCGGTATAGATATCTCCTTAAATTTTAAATAAGCGATTGGAGTTGAAAGGCTTAATCAAATCAACTGAGTACCCGATATGGTCCTGTAGCATAACTGCGGAATTGCAGAGGGTCATGGGGTCCCAACAATGCATCAATTCTTTCCCGGTTGACCGGATGAGAGACCCGCTGTTTGACTTCCTCCTCCGAACACCATTTCACACCGGGGGTTTCTTCACTCGGCATTAATTCACCAGAAGCGTAACGGGCGGTAAAACAAAAAATAATCGTTGCGGGAGGAGAAACTTTAGACCAGACAACTGCCAGTTTTGCATGGCTGATCGTTACTCCGGCCTCTTCCAGCACCTCACGGCAGAGAGCAAAAATAAGCCCCTCTCCCTCTTCAACTCTTCCCTGCGGTAATTCCCAGCCACGGATATGGTGTTTCACCAGAAGAATCTGGTTTTGTGAATTACGGATCAAGCAACTGACAACCAGAACGTGTTTGGGCAAAGCTGTCAATTAATCTCTCCGTTCTCCGATTCAAAAACTTCGACCCGGCTTTGTAGAGACTCTTCCTGAATTTCTTTCGGCAGTAACACCCAGAGGCGCCCATCCTGCTTCATTCTTCCGGCAATTTTTCCGGCATCATTCCCCATCCCCCAGAAAAAATCTGCCCGCACCTGCCCTTTAATCGCACCTCCCGTATCCTGCGCCACCATCAACTGTTGCAATGGATTGTCAGTACCGGGAAAAGTGGTGGAAAGAAAAACCGGAGCTCCTAGTGGGATAGTATGTGGATCAACCGCAAGGCTGCGCAAAGCAGTCAGAGGGACTCCTAAAGCCCCGGGAGGAGAGGTGAAATCAGCGGAAAGTTCACGGAAAAACACATAACTGGGATTCTCAGATAACAGTTGCTTGCCAGCCTCAGGATTTTCCTTAACCCAGCGGCGGATATTCTGCATCGACATCTGATCCCGGGTCATCGCATTTCGTTCCAATAATAATTTACCGATGGATCGATAGGGGTGGCCATTCTGATTGGCATAATTAACCATGACCAGTTCACCATCTGGCAAACGGATTCGACCAGAGCCCTGAATGTGAAGAAAAAACAGATCCACCGGATCTTTAACCCAGAAAAGTTCTTGTCCGAAAAGAGGATTTCCACCGTTGTCAATTTCAGCACGTTCAAAGAATGGTACGACTCGATTTCCAACAATACGACCACGTAGACGATATTTGCTCAGTTCAGGATAAAGTTCATTCAGATCAATAATCAACATATTGTCCGGCTGGCTGTAGAGCGGGTATTTAAACTCTTCTGTCGGTAGCCGGCTGCCGAGCAATTCAGGACCATAATAACCAGTAATCAACCCATCGCTACTCCCATCTTCGTTACGCACTTGATACGGCTGAAAAAACCGCTCAAAATATTCACGCGTCGTCAGATCGTCAACAGGAGCGAGAACCCCCGCCTCAGAACAGACTTGCTGCCACCGTTCTCGCTTCCCAATAGCTCGACAACTTGCCTGAAATGCCCGAAACGCTGCGGTAGGGTAATCCAGAAGCCAGCCATCAATCTGATCCCAACCAACGGGAGATAAAGGTTCGACCTTAACGATCGGGGGTGGAAGCTCAATAGGTGGCTTAACAACATCTGGAGGCTTACTAACACAACCAGCGAGAAGTATAATCAGACAATAGAAGAGAAAATATTGTTTCATAGCGTCAGTTCCAAAAGTTACAGCATATCGATCGGATCAACATCGATATTCAGATTAACCTGTCTTGGCAATTGTTTCATCCCGTTATCGAGCTGATCCAATAGTCGTCTAAGTGGAGGGCGAGCAGCTGATTTCAGTAAAATCTGGTAACGACTTTTACCACGCAGCCGCGCCAGGGGACAAGGGCTGGGACCAAGAACCTCGACAGTTTGGGCGATGCCGGACAAATAATGACCAAACTGACTGGCAGCAGTTTGAACTTGGTGATTATTATTTCCAGAAAAAACTAGATTCACCAGATGACCACAAGGAGGGTAACCGAGCTCCTGCCTGAAAGGAAGTTCTTGCTGATAAAAGTCCCGGTAATCCTGCTCAGCAGCACACGTTAGTGCATAGTGGTCAGGATTGTAGGACTGAATATAAACCTGACCACCACCACTGACTCGCCCTGCCCTGCCGGCAACTTGGGTCAAAAGAGAAAAACTGCGCTCGCCAGAACGGAAATCGGGAAAATTAAGGATACTATCAGCACCTAACACACATACCAGAGCTACACCGGGAAAATCATGCCCTTTTGCTATCATCTGGGTGCCAACAAGAATATCAATTTTGTGAGCCAGCATTTCGGTCATTATTTTCTGATGCGACCCCTTACGGCTAGTAGTATCTCGATCCATCCGAGAAATCTTAGCGGACGGAAACAGTTCTTCTAGCTCCTGTTCAAGCCTTTCCGTTCCGGCACCCTGTGGCTCAATATTCAACCCCTGACACTTATGACAGTGTTCTGGAACGGCATCAACGTAATCACAATAATGACAACGCAATTCACGGCTGCGTTGATGATAGGTCAAGGTAATTTCACAATTTGGACAATGAAAAGACTCACCACAATCAGCACATAATAAAAAAGGGGCAAACCCACGACGATTCAGTAACAGGAGAACCTGTTCTCGTCGCTCCAACGCCTGTAGAATTGCTTCAATCAGACTATTGGACAATGTCCCTTCAACAACCTGACCCTTTAAATCAACTATCTCAACCTTTGGTAAATCCCCGCCATGGACACGTTTGTCCAGCATTAACCTGGTCAACGCTCCTTGCTCACTGCGATAATAGCTGGCAAAGGAAGGTGTTGCGCTGCCAAGGAGTACCGGGCAATTCTGTTGTTGACTGCGAACCAAAGCCAAGTCACGAGCGTTATATCGAAACCCCTCACCCTGCTTGTAGCTTGACTCATGTTCTTCATCAATCACAATCAGCCCAAGATTTTGTAATGGCGCAAAGATGGCAGAACGTGCACCGATAACAATCTGGATTTTGTTACGCACAATTTCCCGCCAGGCATCATAACGCTCACCGGAAGACAATCCGCTATGTAAAACAGCAATCCTGACCCCTGTTGATTCGAACCTAGACCTGAATCTGGCAACTAATTGAGGTGTCAATGAGATCTCAGGAACCAGAATTAATGCCTGCCGATCAGTCATCAAGCATTGATCAACGACTTGCAGATAAACTTCGGTCTTACCGCTGCCAGTGACCCCATGGAGCAAGAACCCGGCAAAAGAATGATTCTGAATTGAAGGTGTTATTTCTTCAATAGCTTTGATTTGCGCATCATTAAGGGTCAGGACTTTATCATCTGATAATTTTTCAGTCGCAAAAGGATCACGTAAACATTCATGTTCACTGACCTCAAGAACGCCAGTTTCAACCAAACGCTGCAGCATAGTGTAGGGGGAAGGAAAATGTTCACGGATTTGCGCAAGACCAGCTGAGCCTTGTTGAACAATAAACTGCAGCAGCTCCTGCTGCTTCTTGCCACGCAGCTGGATATTCTGGTCAAGTGGTTGATAAAAAGCTTCTTTCAGAATTTTTGTGTTTGATTTTTCACTGCCAAGACCTGCTGGCAATGAAGTACGTATGACCTGCCCGATAGGATGACAGTAATAATCTGCTGCCCAGCGCAACAACTTGATCAATTCAGGAATTAAAATTGGTTCCTCAT
>JASJGT010000330.1:0-4201 GCA_033791405.1 Desulfuromusa sp. | reverse complement strand
TTGACCGACGCTGGCGCCGTTTTGCGGTCAGCCAGTTGAGTATTCCAAAAAACGGTCGAGTTCTGGATATCGCGACCGGAACCTGTGATGTGGCACTGGAAGTTGCAGAACAGACCGATCCTTCTGTGATGATTGTCGGCGAGGATTTTACCCAGGGAATGCTGGTACAGGGGCAATCCAAGCTGCAAAAATCTCCTCACGGTCAGCGAATTATGTTGGTCAATGCTCCCTGCGAAGAGATTCCCCATCCTGATAACTGTTTTGACGGGATCACAATTGCTTTCGGTATTCGCAACGTTGTCGACCGTCAGGCCGGTCTGAATGAGATGTACCGGGTTCTTAAGCCGGGTGGGCGTGTTGTCATCCTTGAGTTTTCTAATCCGCGTAGCCAATTGTTTCGTAAACTCTACTATTTCTATTTTCAGAAAGTTTTACCGACCATCGGCGGACTGTTGTCCAAGCGCAGTGCCTACCAGTATCTTCCTGATTCAGTTATTGAATTTCCCAGTCAGGAAGAGTTTTCCGGCATGATGGATGAGGCCGGATTTCAAAGACTGCAATATGTTGATCAGACTTTTGGAATTGCTACAGTTTACGTTGGGGATAAACGCTAACCCCTTCTTATGCAACGTTTCACGGCTCGATTTTTTTCTCAGGTTCTTGTTTGAATATCGACCCGATATCCTTGACTAATTTCCCCGGGAGGCCAAGCGTCCGTTTGAAGATGCCAAAGACGGTTTCTGAAACAGAACCAATCGGCACTGCGGTCACCTGCGGTTCTTCACTGGTTCCGGTAATTTTAAACTGAGCCGTTATCAGTGCTTTATCCTTCCCCGCAAGAACCCATCCGGCAATTGGAATTGAGGTGATGATTTTATCAACAGTCCGCAACGGCATCACCCCGAGGTCAAAATCCAGTACATCATCGACTATCCCTTGTGTTCCCACCACAGAGAGGTTCATCGCTTCGCTGGTGATTTTTAGATCTTCAGTCTTGATTTGGCCAGCACCAATCAGCATGCTCCCCTCCATCAATGTGAAAGGCATCCCTTCTTTGTCCATATCTGGCAGTTTTCCGGCAAAAATCTGCGAGACATTCAGCAGGGAAAAGACTTTTGCCAGGCCATGAAATTTTTTCAGGGTACCGTCTCTAACCTGTATATATATTCCACCTGTCGCTTCTTGCCAAAAACGATCACTGCCTGGATCCCCTTCGATATAAAAATCTCCTCTTAAATGACCATTGATCAAACCAGGTTTTTTAAATATATCCTGATGCAGAACAGATGCGTTGATTGCTTCCACATGCCCAGATATCTTAAGGGGGGCGATCTCCTCCCCATAGTCGAATTCTACCCGGGTCTGGCACCAGCCCTTTCCGTTGTCAAATTTCAGGGGAAAGATGGTGAGCCGGTTGTTATTCCCTTTGATGAGAGCTTCAGCATTTTGAAAGATTAGTCCGCCTAAGGTTCCCTGTTTTGCTGAGACTTTAATTAGTAGCGGTGCCCCTTTCCTCCCCCGGTGAACAGGCTTTGTTGAGTTAGAGTGGGAAAATAAATTGATAATATCCAGAACATCAACCCGATCGGATTGAATATCAAGGGAGACCTGTGGGTCACTAAAATTGCTGACTGTGCCATTGACTGTTGCCAGGGTGTTTTCTTCTAACCGGACTTTAACCGGGGAAAAACTGATACCATCAGTATTGATTTGTAAATGCCCGTCCAGGTCATAAAGGGTGAGTCGCGGGCTTGAAAATATCAGATCCTGAGCGCGAACTTTTTTGCCCTTGAGATCCAGATTGAGTTGCGGATTCTTCCAGTCACTGAATACTCCGTTAACAATAAAGTCCGATTTTCCCAGGGATGCTTGAAGATTTTGAAAGGTGAAACCATGGCTATCCAGATTGACTTCACCGGTTGTTCTATTCAGATCACCAATAACAGAGGTCAGGTGTGCACCAACATCTTTAAGCCATAAGGTTCCCTGTAGACCTGTTTGTCGTTGTGATAATATTGACTCAAATTGACCTTTGATCTGGAGCTGATGCAGCAAGGGTGAAAATGGTTTGAGTTTGCTGAAACTAATAGGTTCCAACGCAAGGCGATATTCCTGTCTGCCTTGAATTTGTTGAAAATAGCCTGACCCAGATATATTGAGGTCATTTAAATTGATAGAAAAGTGATCCAGTTGTAACTGGTTATCAGCAAGGTGACCGCGGATCTGAAGTGTCCCACGGTCGGTTGGCTGCTTATGAAATAGCGTTCCCAGCTGGAATTTGGTTGAACTTAAATCAGTTTGCAGTTGAAAATCTGGATTAAAAAAAGAGCCGGTCAGCCTGAGAGCGCCAGGAACATTTCCCGTTATACTCCAGTCAGCGGGGAGATCAAGCTGCGAGATATAATCATCAATGTAGGGGTTGAAATTAAACTTTAAGTCAAGTTGTGGATGTTGAAATGGATTGACAATTTCACCTAAAAAATCGACAGCTTGACCACTAGAAACTATAATTCCATCATGAATACTGAGGGTCTTATTCTCCAGAGAAAGTTCAACAGATAGATCCTCTAGATGCTTTAACTTGGAGTCATCCCATTCAAGATTGCAGATGGTTATTTCGGCACCAATACGTGGCAGACCCAGGAATTTTTTTACAGGATCCCAACTCTTATCCAAGGTGACAATGAGGCGATCCAATTCTCCGTAAATAAGCTTGTCGGCATTGGGAATATGCCATGCTTTTAGGAGTTCTGGATTTAAAATGATATTTTCCGTTCCAAAGCGCCCGCCCAGAACGTATTTTTTTGCTTGTCGGATAAAGTGAAATTCACCGTTGAGTGGAATTTTTAGTAGTTTCCCTTTTAACTTGGTCACCGAATCCTGCTGGCTGGAAGATGTCCAGCGACCCGAAAGTGAAAATAATTGTTCGTTATTGCCAGAACCAGACAGTGTTGTGGTGAAGGTTGTCCCTGTACTTGGAACACCTTGAATCCTCAAGTTCAAATCGACGGATCCGGGAAAGCCCTGTTCCTGCAATAGGGGAATATTTTTGGTCGAAAATCTATGAACTGTGAGCTGGGTTTTAAGCTCTTCATTTCTCCAGATTTCCGGGCTCCGATTTGAAGGTAGCTGGGTTTCTAATAAAAAATCAGCCTCGTGTTCTTGTAACTGCCCACTAATCACCAATTGCCCAGTTTTTTCTGGTTTCCAGCCTCGGAGGATAGCATGAAGATTAGCTAGCTCCAGTTGCAGTACATCATCGTCATTCTGCTTCTGAAGAATCTTTAGACTACCATTATGGACAGTCAGAGTTCTGATCCCCAATGAATTGATTAATCGCTGGGATGTCCCCTCAGTTGGGCGCTCAGGAAACGGGAGCCAGAGTTTAACTTTTGGGTTTTCGATCTGAACTTGATCGAGGATAAATTGTCCATCGATGAGAGGCGCGATTTTTAAGGTTGCCGTGATATGTGGGATATCAGCCAAAATCGCGTGATCTGGCCCGATCTGCAGATTGTCTAGCGCGAGAGCCAGTCCACGACTGAAGGTCAGAGCGCTGTGGCCAATTTGAACCGGCTGGTTCAGTGCTGAACTCAGTTGTCGTTCAAGTGACAGGCGGTAGTCGTTTATATCAAGTTGGCTGAGAAAAATAAGGAGCAGGGTGAAAATTACGGCGAATAATATCAGCAAGTAACAGGTAATTCTGGTCAGAACTCGTACTGCTGATCGATTCATTGTGATTGTTCCTGTGGAAAGTTTACTGTCGATGTCCTGTGTTTATCATAGCGGTTCTGATTCGGACCAGCAAGAGCAATACTTTGGACTTCTATTCTTTACATGATTTCCCCCCCCTGATAATATGACGCCCCCGTGAAAATTTGTCACGTCATGTTAAAGGGAACCGCCTCTATATTTTGATAGATAGGTTCGATATCCCAAGGAAACATCTTTAAACTGGTATGAAAATCAAACGTCTCGATATTATGGGTTTCAAGTCCTTTGTGGACAAGGTGTCCCTCGATTTTGAACAAGGGATTACCGGCGTTGTCGGCCCGAATGGCTGTGGCAAGAGCAATGTTGTGGATGCCATTCGTTGGGCGATGGGAGAACAGAATCCTCGTCATCTACGCGGGCGGATGATGGAAGATGTCATCTTTGGTGGCAGTGAAACCCGTAAGCCTCACGGCATGGCTCAGGTATC
>JASJGT010000329.1:0-4957 GCA_033791405.1 Desulfuromusa sp. | reverse complement strand
ATAAAAAAAGTAACTGAATCATATCTCCCCTCCTCAAACAAAAATTTCAGATTAAATCCGGCTTCCTATATGATGGCTGAAAGATTAAATCTTGGTCAATGAGGCTAATTATTGATCGGGTGGTAAAAACCTTGATTTCCTCTATTTATATGATAATATTTATATTATCTGCTAAATATTCGGAAATAGGATTCTAAAATGTTTCGGCCTTTTAAGAAAAAGCGAAAATTAGACCCAATGGAAGACCTGTTAAATCTGGCCATCGAAGATTTTGGGGTAAAATGGATTAGTTATACTGAAACTGCTCGTTTTAAAAACGATGTTCCGCTTTCCGAGAATATGGATAATTTTGCAAAGTCATTAGTTAAGTTTTTTAAAAACCGGTATATGACTCTGTATCAGTTTGGTCGAAGTATTTTCTGGTACACTCTCTCTGAGGCAATTACAAAATCTAAGTCGCATACTAAAAGCGAAGTTCATGATGCTTTAAAGGAAATTGAAGCCAAATATGTTTAGATTGGCAGAAATACCGATAAATTTGTGCTACTAGTACGCTTTCAGCTACCCTTCTTCGGAGCAATACATTGAGTTGAGGCATACAATCATAAGGCAATGGAAGGTTGCTGGGCTCTGCAAATTTCTACCCACCTATCGACATAGAACTCAAGTACAGATACCTGCTATGTATCTCCGGTATTGACAGCATTGAAAACCTTGAGATATACAAAACGTACATGCACTTTGGCCGGATTTCATATAGTGGCAAGATATGTCAGGTTTGACAACCTCCTGTTTTTGGCTCTAATCTTGTGCATATCACAACTTTTGACCGGGTGTGGATTATCTCAATATATCTGAAATTGACATTAAGCTGAGATGATGGTAAGTGATCGTAGGTTTCGAAAACCCTCAAATTTCTCCATGATTAAGCACATATCTGCAATTTTCCCAAATTGCATATTTCACCTTGGTCTCCAATAAAATTAAGCCTTCCGCATTTTGCATGATGCTCCCACTCACTTTTTATGGGCATTGAGATTTATTGAGATTTATTGAAAATTATTGACCCCTGAGGATAACCTGGAAGCTTTTAATTTTCATGGGTCCAAATACCAGAAGAGGAGTAAGCCATGAGTATTACAAAACAACCGGCAAGCGATTTTCAACCAGTTCATAGTTCGGAATGCAATCAAAACAATCAGTCCACATATTGTGATTATAACAAAGCTTTTGTTGGTTATGATCAGTTTCGCCAGCCTCACGGATTGGAAAATATTTTAAACATTCTGCGGCAATCAAAGGTCCCGATAGACGAACAAAAAGTTTTGGAAGGTGGATTCGGAACGGGCGCATATCTGAACAATATCTGGCATCATGTCCGGATGATCGACGGAGTTGAAGGATCGGACGAAGGATACCAGCAGACCCTGCAAAAAATAAATAACGCGCCAAATGTGCGGCTTCAAAAAGGAGACATTCTTCAACTCTCCTTTCCAGATAATTCATTTCACGCTTATATGGTTAACCAGGTCCTTCATCACCTTGATCATAGAAATCATTTTCAGTCGATCAATGTATTTTTAAGTGAAGCCGGTCGTGTATTAAAACCTGGAGGGCAATTGATTATTAACACATGTTCCCAGGACCAATTAGATCCGGATTCGGGCTCATACTGGCATTACAAATATATTTATCCGGCTGCCTATTCTATTCAAAAGCGTTATATTCCGATCCAGGAGCTTGAGATACGTTTAGAATCACTGGGGTTTGATGAATTCAATTGCACATTTTCTCCGGAAAAGATATTCTACCAAAGATACTATGAAGATCCTGCTATTGCCCTTGAGCCGGAATTTAGCAAGGGTGATTCTACCTATCTATTTTTATCCGAAGATGAGCTTGAAAAATCATATCGTCGCTTGAGACAAGCGATTGAAGATGAATCTGTTTACGAAGTTATAAAGCGAGCAACTACACGAGCTGCAGAAATTGGAGAAGCCGTGATCGTATCCGCTCGTAAAATTTAATTCTTTTTGAAAGTGCCATTATCATGCCCATTCAAACTAACACTACTCGGACCGACTCGACGGTGACCAATATCAAAAAGCGCCTTCACAAAACTACTTCCGTCTTGCACCAGCTTTGGACGAGGCGGCTTTAGATGTGATTTCAATTGAAGATGCCCACCGACCCAATGACCTGTCTTTGCTTGAGCTATTTAAACACCAAACCATCATTCTTGGGGTGATCGGTATAGCAAGATCCCGCATCGAATCTGTCGAAGAGATAGCCTCTCGATTACGAAAGGCCATAGACCACATCGATAGAGAGCGCTTGGTGGCCGCACCGGACTGTGGTTTAGGCTTTCTCAGTCGCCAACAAGTTAAAGCTAAACTTGCAAATATGGTTAAGGCGGCACAGCTTGTATAAGCGCCATTTCTGCGGTACTAAAACCGTAGATATCTCCAACGTATCATTACTTTTGAATATTCAAGTTTGCATGCAATTTTAGGATTTCCTTATCGAGCGGACTTAAGAAGTTTTTGCTCTCACTCACTTGGCTTATGATAATCATCTGATTGACTCTTGGGATACTAAATCGTAGCTCTTATCGCGCAATTCAAGATGAAGGCTTTGGTTATCTACTCTCGAGCAAATGAACGTATAGCAAGAGCGACATGTACGACTGCTACGCATAGATTCCCGCCGAACTGAAGCCGTCGAGGAGGAAGATGGGAGGTGTCATGAAACTACGCTGGAAATACTTCCTGGTTCTTGTAGCAGCTAGTCTAGTTCCGCTGTTGACAGTCACCTGGATCAGCCAGAACGCGTCCCGGCGATTGGGAGAAACCATTTCCGAAAGAGCTCAAAATAACCTTACTGAGACGATCAGCCAGGAGATGGTACGCGCCACCCGCAACTACTCCGACCTCATTAATCTGGGGGGATTCGCCGCTGAGCAGGTCCTTCGGAGGCTGGCCGCCCGAGCCGAGCTTGCCCTAACCCTGCCTCCGCCACCAGATATCAGAATCTATTATGCAGCCGATTTTGACGATCCACGTTCTGCGCCCAAGGATATGGCACCATCGGAGAATCATCCGATCCGCACCAATGGCGGCGTTGTCTCCTATAAGCAAATCAGCCGCCAGCACCCTAACTTCCTATTGGCCCCTGGCACAAGGAAGGCGGACAAAGCAATAGACATCGCCAGGTTCACGCGGTTGAGCTCCACCTTAAAAAGCATCAGCCATCAATACCAAGAAGGACTTTATTGGATCTACGCCAGCCTGGAAAACGGGATCCATATCTCTTACCCGGGGCACGGCGGCTACCCGGCGGGCTACGACCCAAGGCAGCGCCCATGGTATAAGATGGCAATAAAGTCAAATACGGTTAGCTGGCTCCCGGTCGTGGACGCCACCACCGGGCAGCTCACCTTAACCGTTTCCATGCCTTTCCGGCGCCTGGACGGATCACTGGCAGGCGTGGCCGGCATGGACCTCAAGATCAAGTATGCGCTCGCGGAAAGTGAAACCGCCGCCCGATGGTCTCAGAAAATGTCCTCTTTTGTCGTCGGTGTAGAAAAGAATTCCAGTTCAAAGAAAGAAAAAATATGGGTCCTTTCCTCACAGGAGAAAAGTGCTCCCGCCGGCTCGAAGTCGGTGGAGGATATATTCATCCAACATCCGGAAATCGAAGCACTGTTTCATCTCATCAAAAACAAGAAATCCGGATACCTCAATATCACTTACAAAGGCGTGGATTCACTCGTTGCCTATGCGGCAAATGATGTCGACCAGTATTTCGTGATTATCGTACCCAAATCGGTGGTAATGACGTTGCCCGAAGAGGTCGGGCAGATGTTCGTGGGATATTCCAAGGAGCAGACGGCCATCACTGGTGTCGCGGTTCTGCTGGCCTTACTATTCGTGGGTATCGTGGCCTTTTTCACCTCCCGCTTCAGCACCGGCCATATACTGACCCTCATCGACGCCTGGAAGCGGCTTGCGAAGGGCGACTTTTCGGTAAGACTCAAACCCAGTATGAAAGATGAGCGCGACCAACTGATCCATGCGTTCAACGATATCGTCCCCAAGATTGAGGAGCACATGCGTATGAGCAACGCCCTGGGGCTTGCTCAGGAGGTGCAACAGAGTCTTTTGCCCCAAAGCGATCCTTCATTCCCCGGATTCGATATCGCGGGTGCGAGTATCTATTGTGATGAAACGGGCGGAGATTATTACGATTTCATCGAAACCAACCGAGGCGGCCGGGCCGGACTGGCCGTAGTCGTCGGGGATGTCTCGGGTCACGGCGTATCCTCAGCGCTGCTCATGGCTACAGCGCGAGCCCTGATCATGCTGCGTTCTTCCATGCCCGGTGAAGCAGCCGGCATCATCAACGACGTCAACCGGTATCTGAGTCTTGACACCGCGCAAACCGGGAATTTCATGACCTTCTTTTACTGTGAACTCACGGAGCACGAGACAGAGGTTCGGTGGGTTCGCGCAGGGCACGATCCGGCCCTGGTCTACGATCCCTCCACGGACACGTTTGACGAACTCAAAGGCCAGGGCCTGGCACTCGGATTGGACGACGCTTTCGAATACGACTCCTTTCACCGTCGCATAGTTCCTGGACAGGTTATAATGATTGGAACCGACGGTATCTGGGAGATGCACAATAAGGCCGGCGAGATGTTCGGAAAAGAAGCTTTAATGGAAATTATCCGAAACAACCAATCGGTGTCCGCACGACAGATGGTGGACACCGTCACTGAGGCGCTTGAGCGATTCCGAGGAGATGAGGCGCCGGAGGACGATATCACTTTGGTAGTAATTAAGATGGACCAGTGATTCTTGCCACCTGACTTGCCACCTGACTACCTAGTCTATTATCGCGATTCCATATATCTCCAACGTACTACTATCCTACTTTATCTACTGATTATTGGGAT
>JASJGT010000328.1:0-10124 GCA_033791405.1 Desulfuromusa sp. | reverse complement strand
CAGCTCGTGCTGAAGATGACGACACCCAGGAAGGTTACGGTGTTTATGTCGGTATTCAGGTTCCAGCTCCGATGGGTAAATTTGGTTTGGAGTATAACTACGGTTCCGAATACTGGACTCCGTTCACCCAAGCTCAGGATGATTTGATCGGCAGCAAATTGTCGACTCGTGGTCATGTTGCTGAAGCTTACTATATCTTTAATATCAACCCACGTGCTTTCATCAAAATTGGTGGCCTCTACTACGATTATGAATACACCGGTAGTGGTTCTCCAGTTGGCAAGCCGGTTAAAGTATCGGATATTCAAGATGGAACCGCTTATTCCCTGCTGCCAGTCGTTGATACAGCTTGGGATGCTTACGCTAAAATCACCATGAAATTTTAAATTGTAGCTCCATTTGTTTGAAAAGAATAAAGGGGAGAAGTCGCGTGATTTCTCCCCTTTATTTTCAAGTAAACATCTAATAATACTGATATTTTAATTAATGAGATGAGGTGGATAAGATGACAAAAACACTAATTTTTATTGTTGGTCTGTTGCTTTTTAGTGTGACAGCCTACGCCGTTGATCACAGTAAGTTTATCGAAGGTTCTTTTGCCGATGGCAGTGAAGTGACAAAGGTTTGTCTGGAGTGCCACGAAGATGAAGCAACCGATTTCATGAAGACCCCTCATTGGACCTGGTCGCGCACGCAGGTTGTTGATGGCAAAGAGATCGAGATGGGTAAGATAAATTCGATCAATAACTTCTGTACTACAACCTCTAGTAACCGCGTACACTGCAGCGAGTGTCATGCCGGTTATGGCTGGTCTGATGAGAATTTTGATTTCACCGATAAAACCAAGGTCGATTGTCTTGTCTGTCATGACACCACTGGAACCTATCATAAGGATGGTGATAACTCTGGTTGGCCTGGTGAGCACGTAAAGTTAGAGGAAGTTGCCAAGAATGTTGGTCTACCGGTTCGACAGAATTGTGGTTCCTGTCACTTCTTTGGTGGTGGTGGCGATGCAGTTAAGCATGGTGACCTTGATTCCAGTCTCGACTATCCAGACAAAAACATCGATGTTCATATGGATGCTGATGGCAATGATTTCCAGTGCCAGACCTGCCATGAAACTGAGAATCACAATATTCCTGGAGCTAATATGGCGACCTCTCCAGATGGCAATAGTGCTTTTGGTTGTACCAAGTGCCATGACCAGGCACCGCATGAAGAATCTCGATTGAATGCCCATACTGATCGAGTTTCTTGCCAGACATGTCATATCCCATTTTTTGCCAAGGAGATACGAACCCAGATGGATTGGGATTGGTCAACTGCTGGTGGGAATGTGGTTCCTGACAAGAAAAATACCACTTACCGTAAGACGGTGGGTACTCAGACCTGGGCAAAAATGGTCAAACCGACTTACGCTTGGTTTAACGGCAAATCGGGAATTCACATCGAAGGTGAAAAAATGAATTCCAAAGAAGTTACAAAGTTGACTTACCCCTTGGGAGATATTAACGATAAAATCGCTAAAATTCACCCCTTTAAGGTGCATACTGGTAAACAGATATATGACACGGAACATAACTATTTTGTCGCCAACCATATTTATGGGCCTGATGGTTTCTGGACCACATTTGACTGGCAGAAGTCTGCTGAGATAGGAATGAAAGTCAGGAATCTCCCTTACAGTGGCAATTATGATTTTGCTCCTACATCCATGTATTGGAGGATTGACCACATGGTTTCACCAGCTGAAGATGCTCTGGGTTGTATGGATTGCCACGGTGATAATGGCCGGATGGATTGGAAAGAGTTAGGTTACAAAGTTGACCCAATGGGCGGCAAGTAATCAATAAACTTGTTCTGAGTTTATAAGAAGTAGGAAGCGGGGGCAGAATTTAATTCTGCGCCCGCTTTTTTTATTGATTTGGTTTTCTCTCCCTAAGGGAGGGGGATGTCGTTTGCATGTCATATTCTGATCTGCTGTAATGCTTCTAAAATTTTCACCATCGCCAAAGTATCCAGCCTACAATATTCCAGCATCGCCCTTCGTAAATCATCCAATTCATCACCAGGTTTCATCGCGCACATTTCATGGTAAGCTCGCATCGCTGCCATCCCGTCGGCAATCTCCATTTCAGTGTAAGAAAGTTCGGGAACCAATGCTGGCAACACATCTTTAATCGAATAAGAGCCGTGCATCTGCCAGTGATATACGTCGCGCTGTCGAAACGGCACCATCAGATCGCGGACATTCTCCAATCGCACTTCAATATCCTTGGCCATGTCGGGGAACCGTTCGGCTAGATCGCGCAGAACTCCCTTCTCAAACGACTGATTGTAAGTCAATACACAGGCATTATCTGGAATGGCAGCGATCAGTTGTTCAATCAATGTTCGGCGCGGATCAACACCCGGCTGGGCGAGGTATTCAAAGTGTTGTGGTTCAACTCCGGCCTGCTGTTGGATGTGCAGAGAAAACTGAAATGGCACCTGCTGGTAGGGACGGGTGCTATCAAACTTGGGAATCGGCGTATTGAAGGTTTCAAAATCAAGGTGGCAAAGTGGATACCAGAGAGTATCAATAAACTCTTTCACTTTTCCCACATTAGTTGAATCTCGCTGATTCAGGGTTGCTTCAGTCTGTTGGCGTTGTTTTTTGTTGAGATCATCGAGGGGCAGATTCTCAAGCTTTACAACCCCTCGATTGTAGTAATCAAACTTTTTGATGCCGATCCCTCTGAGATCAAAGATCGAATTCTTGGGAATATGTTGCCAGCAGTATGGAATGAAATCACATTCATACGGATCGTTGCAGTGTGGCCCGATGTCGATGTCAGGCTCATTGCCTTCGCGCATAGTCTCGCGTAGTTCGGTGACAATCTCAGGTAGACTCTGTTGCCGCGCCGCGACCTTGAGGCTGATATCCTCACTGGTAAAAAGTTTATTAACTTCAAGTGTCCCCTGACGTACATAACTGTTGTCGATGTGAGCAAGGAATGATTTAGAAATCGAGAGCCCGCAGCCATTCAGGACATAGTGCTGCACGGCAACGTCGTCCAAATTGACCGGTTTAACACCAGTGCCCATTTTAACCTCGTGGATCTGCCAGGCATCTTTCTCTCCATCGGCATCACGCACCAGAATATCAACTTTGATAAAAATGGCGGAAAAGGAAAAAGAGGCTTCATAAATGATCCGGGCGCCACTGTCGATGAGTTGTTTAGTGCGCGCAAGTTGGCCGGGAAAGGACAGCCCCTCGTAAGGAACCTCAATGCCACCGGGGAAGAGTTGCTGTGCGAGGATACCGACTTCGGTGCCTGCTCTGAATTTGGCCTCAAGATCGGGTTGCGGAGGGAAGTCAAAATCGGGGGGATTCTTGGTCAGCCAGAGTGCCTTTTGGCACTGTAAGCCTTTGATAATCAGTGACTTGCTAAGACCACTACTGCGTGACCGACCCATGCTTTCTCCTTAAGCTAATAACTACAGAAAATCATGCTTTAAACAGTAGCAGGCTCAGTGGTGAGGAGCAAAGGGAAATGATCTCAACCATCGGTTCCCGGACCGACAGCCGGCTTCATTTTCTTTGAATCGCAAAGAAAACGAAGCAAAAGAAACTCTTTTTATTTCTGTCGCGTGGTTCCTGATCTCTGTAGGGGAGGGAGGTGGTCAGATAAGCCTGAAGATCTACCGCTGTTGCATTTGAGAGCGATAAGCCCCAACGAGCAAAAGGCCGCTCGAATGGGTTAGCCGGGAATGGAGGTGGGTACAATGGAGGTGTCTGCAAGTTTGGGGATGGTAGATGCTATTGCTACTATCACAATAGAAGCACCGCCGCATCAATTCTGCCCGTGTTAGCCTGCGACCCGCCGATCTTAGGGCACTCTGTCTCTATAGAATTCAACACTTAAGACTTCTTTTTCAGCACATCCCCAATAAAACGATAAACACTCTGAAATATCTCTTCTTCCCCCTCGCCAGTGACAATAATATGCTTATCCCTTGGTAACAGAAACAGTTTCTTCATTGAAGAGTTCACCCGATCATAGATGAGGTGTGCGCTTTTAGGATTTACAACCGGGTCATTATCTCCTTGCAGAACCAGTATCGGATCGGTAATTTTTTCAAGCGTTTTATCCACTCTGGTCATGACCTTTTCCATCTGGGAGATGGAAGCCAAGGGGTGTTTCGTGTAGTTGACGGCCGGATTTTCAGTATCGTTATCGATCCACTCTTTGATCCCTTTTGCGTGTAGATAAGCTATCATTTCATTAAATGCGTGCAGGGTCGGTACGATATAGCTGACTTGAAGATTATGAAGCTTCAGCGCCGAATTAATTGCGATGACACCATCTACCTCATATTGGGCAGCGTGTAAAAGAGCCAAAAGGCCACCGGTTGAAAATCCGCCGATAAAGACCTTGTCACACACCTGCCTCATCATTGTAAATGCCCGTTCAAAATCCAACTCCCAGTCATCAGCACTCACATGTAATAACGCTTCGGGATCAGTACCATGCCCTCTCAACCTGAGTAGATAGACGTTGATACCTTTTTCAAACAGATATTCTGCCAGCTTTCTCGCTTCTGCCGGGGCGGCCATGTATCCATGTGAGAAGACCAGACCGACACTGTTGTTTGCATCAAACCAGAGTGTAGGAGCGCCAACGTTCTCTTCGGTAGGGACTTCATCATGATAGGTGAGATACTCCTTTTTATAATAGGCCCAATCTTGCTGTTGAATATGTTCAAAGTTGTCGATCCGCAGTTCCTGCTCAGAAAAAATAGCGTTATGGTTTGCTAATTCAACAATATTTTTTTGCCATTTGATTTCATTCAGAATGACTTGCAGGGTATTTTTCACTCTTATTTTGTTGAAATCATAGTTTTGCTCAAGTAGGTTTTTGTCAAAAAGGTAATCTCCTTCACTATCTTGAAAGAGGATATTTTGAACCACTGCCAGTTTGATAGCTGCTGCAAAAGGTTCATAGTGTTTATCAAGAATGAGTTTAAACAGTTCACCTTCCAACTCAGGATGGAGGTTGAGTCCTTCAATCTTTCCAAGTTCCCTGGCATTCTTATAGATGAGCGTTTTGAGGTAGCTAGGACAGACCTTCAAGGTTGGCATTGTTACCATGCTGAGGATAAAGATATGGTCAAAATTAATCTGCACATTGCCATACACTTTTTCCATGGCGTCATTGATTATTTTTTTTCTCTGATTATCAAAAAGTTTTTCTGCAAAGTTATCCTCTTCCACTGAACCGCTATAGTCATTTTTGTACTCCTCTATATATTTCTTAACCGCGATAGGTTTTCCAAAATGAAGATGCATGTTGGAGGCCATCAAAAGATTGACCTCAATTTCCAATTCTTCAAAGAGTCTGGTGCCGCGAAGGTTAAAGCGCTTATCAAGCCAAAGCAGTAATTTGTGTTTTCCAGGACGAATTGGATAGTAGGTGATGGAGAGTGGTACAACGTTGAGGGTGATATCCTTATCGATTTTTGTTCTGTCTATATCAACGTCGTGGATGGAGCAAAACCTTTTAATCTTTTCATGATCATCTGATTCTTTGACCTTCTGCCTCATCAGTTCAGCCTTCAGTGCAAGTACCGCAGCACCTGTATGTACCGGCCCCTGGCGCATTGCTGTGTGAATGCAAAACTCTCCATGATCAAAAGTGATCTGTTTGTTTTTGACCATGTGGCCTTCCGGATAGATAATCCAATCGGCCCTTCCGGAGAGAAAATCATCGGCAATGATACAATCCCTTGCTTTGTTTTTGGTCGATATGGAACCGGCAAGGCGCATATAGTGACCGAGCCACCCAACAAAAACAGTATCATCTGCCAGAGAACGGGCAATCCGTTTACGTTTGTTAAAAAGCAGGTAGGGAATGACAAAGGTTTCAAAACGGGTGAAGTGATTTGCCAGAAAAAGGACTGGTCCGTCAGGCAGCGTTTCACCGCTGGTGGTGAAGTTGGCACCGCTGAGTTTTTTAACGACGAACAAAAAAGCTGAAGAGATCCAAAGGACCAATTTTAACATCGGAAATAATCCTCCTGGCTGTGTGAATCTATTGTGCTGCCAACTCCAGCTGTGAACCGGTCTTCAAGCGTACCAGTCTCTCAGACCCCGGCAACTTGCTGAGGGTACGGACTTCCTCATAAAAACATCCAAGTTCGGCCTGACATTGTTTCAGCATAGCTTGAAACCCGGGGATTAACTCACGGTAGGTGGCGATACCGGCTAAGCGGGCATTATTGATACCGTGAGACATCCAGCGATCAAAGCGTTGATCCAGCTGACCGGTCGCCTTCAATTGTTCAAAATGATCAATTGCCTTGCTGATCAACAGCTTCTTGTCTGTACGCATCTGCTCAACGGGAAGATTTTGGCGGTAAAGATGATTCAACTGTTCACGGGTGGTGTGAAGATAATGGTGGAACACTTCACCCTGTTTCTGATGATCGAGAAATCGTTGCCATTCTTCCGGGTTAGCCGTTTGTTGAAACCAGCGCCGAACCCCTTCGATTTGTACGGTCATGGCAAAGGCTTCATTGAAAGAGCTATCGTTGGCAATATAAATCAGCTGGTGTGCCAATTCATGGAATAGAAGCCCTGCCAGGCGCGTATCTGAAGAACTCAGGTAAGTGTTCAGAAGAGGATCGTCAAACCAGTTGAGGGTTGAATAGGCCTGAACACCATAAAGATCAACATCATAGTTTTCTCTCTTCAGGGTCGCAGCCAGTTTCTCCGCTTTAGCCTGTTTAAAGTATCCCTTGTAGGAGACGCATCCAGCTACCGGAAAACACCATTGCTTCGGTTCGAGAGAAAATTCTGTTGCGGCAACAACGTTCCAGACAACGTAAGGGCGGCCGATATCGGCATAGCGGCGGTAGCTGTCATTGTCTGGCAGGGCAAGTTCTGTCACTGCAAAATCTCGCATCTCCAGAACCTTCTCAAGTTGTTGCCTAATCTCTGGTTTTGTTTGAGGGTCTTTTACAACCTCTGTGATCGATCGGGTGTTGGACATCACTTCCATGTGTCCTTTGGCACACTGAAGGTAGTAGCCCAGATCACTGCAACCAGTGAGTGTGACTGTCATGAGCATGACAATGTAAATCAGGATTTTGATACCCAGCGACTTGCCATGACCACTGCTACCTGATCGATCCATGCTTCCTCCTTAAATCAATGACTATAAGTATACTTATGTCATTGACAGTAGCAGGACAAGTGATCCCCTACAAAGGGAAAAATCAGGCCAATACCATCTTCCGTGTCCAGCCGATGGTTGGAAGTCAACTAAGAGGAGGGTTGAATAAACTGATCCATCGTCCCTATTCACTTTATGATTTGGCTCCTTTCCAGGTGGATTTGGTGCTTTATTCAAAGAGGATAAACACGGATATCTTTGTCGAACTTCTCAAAATTTACAGGAACAATGCTGTCTCCCTTATCTTGTTGACCTTCGCTCTATTTAAGCTCTATATTCGTGGGAATGGTATTTACAGTTGCACTTGATTTCAGTGTGAAATGACAGCAACTTACTGAATTAATATGTAATGTTTTAAAATATATCTTTCATGGATTGGTTCCTGCCCAAAGTAATTTTGGCCATATTCAATAGAAAAGGAGGTCATACATGAGACAGAGAATAATGACTGGAGTTCTTAGCGTCAACATTGTCCTTGCAATCTTTTCATCAATCACACTTGCAGCAAATCCTGTGGTGGATAAGGGACAGTATCCCTATGCGCCGTCACTGCTTCAGTGGGAAAAATCTGCCGCTGAGTTCACTGAGCCGGAGACTTGTGGTGAGTGTCATCCTCAGCAATATGAGGAGTGGCGTGGATCGATGCATTCCATAGCTTTTCAAGATCCCATCTATCAGGGAGAGTTAAGACTGGCAATTGAGGCAGTGGGTCACGATGTTGCTCGGCAGTGCGAGGGTTGTCATTCCGCGGCAGCTGTGGTCACCGGGGAAGTCAAAGGGGCCGGTTTGAAGGATCTGAGTCCACTTGCTCTGGCCGGTGTTTCTTGTGATGTTTGCCATTCAATCAAAGGGCATACCCACTGGCAGACTCCAACCCATCAACCAGAGAATGGTTCGATGATTTTGTCTCCCGGGAAAGAAGTTGACGGAGAAGTCATCTTGACAAAGTTTGGCCCTAATCCCGCTGAAGAGGGTTGCGGCGATGGCTTTCACGAGTGTGTAGAATCCCCGCTTCATCAGAAAACAGAGCTTTGTGCCTCCTGTCACCAGATCACCCACTATGAAAAGCACACTCCCCTGGAAATGACCTATACCGAGTGGAAAAACAGTGTCTACGCGGCAAAGGATATCAATTGTCAGGATTGCCATATGGTTGAGCTGGAGACATTTAAGCGTTCTGCAGATACTTTCCAGAAGCCTGAGCGTGGAGAATATCACCACTATTTTAATGGCGCTAATTTTCTGCTGTACTCTCTGACCGAGATGGCGGCAAAGAAATCGGGTGATGAAGAGTTGGAGATAAGCTCCCGCCAGAAATACGAGATGGCGGTTGGTCGGCTGCAGGCTGCAGCTGATCTGGATATCAGCCCGGTGTATCGGGATGGAAAACTGGCTGAAGTCAAGATCCGGGTGAATAACCGACGTGCCGGTCATTATCTGCCCACCTCCCTGACAAATATCCGTCAAATGTGGCTTGAAGTTACAGCGACAGATGCTTCCGGCAAGGTTGTTATGAGTAGTGGCAAAGTGGACTCTAAAGGGAAATTGCCTGAAGATACCAGACGCTTTAACTCTGATGGTATGGGTGACAACATGCATTTTGCCATCGATCCATGGGAAATTGTGAGTTTTTCCAAGCATGACACCATCCCCCCCAAAGGGTATCGTGAGGTTCACTATGGTGTGAACAGCGATGGAGGCGGCCCTATTACTTTGAACGTCAAGCTTCGCTTTCGTCAGGCTAACCAGAAAGTTGCTGAAAAACTCCTTAGCCATCTTCCAGACGACATGCACTTGGATGTCATCTATGGGATCACGGAAATACCGGCCGTGCCGATCATTGATATGATCGACAATACCGTGACCCTTAATCCTAAGGGCTAAAATGAAACGGGTGTATTCCTTGGAAAATAATCCCCAGGAATACACCCGTTATCTCTTATTCTGATCAGTGCTGATCAGACAAAAAAGCCACCGTTGCTTGATATCGCATCCGGTGGCTTTTGCTATGTGCTTCTATTTCCTACTATCCGCCCAGATAAGCTTTCTTTACTTCTGGATTGTCCAGTAACTCTGCGCCAGTTCCTTCCGCAACAATATTTCCAGTGTCCATAACATAGCCACGATTGGCTAGTTTTAGAGCCAGGTTTGCATTCTGTTCAACGAGAAGAATGGTCATGCCGTCCTCATTGAGTTGCTTTAACTTGCGGAACATTTCGTATTTGAGAACAGGAGCCAGCCCCATGCTTGGTTCATCCAGTAAAAGAATTTTGCAGCCGGTCATCAGGGCTCGACCTACGGCGAGCATCTGCTGCTCACCACCGCTTAAAGACTCACTTCGCTGATTACGACGCTCCTTTAAGCGGGGGAAAAGGTTAAAGATATAATCATATTCAGTTTCTAGATCAGCATCTTTTTTCCTGGCGTAGGTTGCTAATTTCAAGTTTTCTAAAACTGTCAGGTTGCCAAAAATTCGCCGACCTTCTGGGGAGAGGGAGAGGTGGTGCTTTTTAACCACATCACTTGGCTGGGTTTTAAGGATCGATTCCCCTTTAAATTTGATATCTCCAGCGATAACCCTTGGCGCTTCTGGAGGAGGTAGACGGGTTATCGTATGCATGCAGGTGGTCTTTCCTGCTCCATTTGCCCCGATAAGGGTGACAATTTCACCTTCGTTAACATGAAAGTTGATTCCATGCAGGGCTTGGATATTCCCATATTTAACTTCGAGGTTTTCAACTGATAACAGCATCAGATATTTTCATCTCCCAGATAAGCAGTCATAACGGCAGGATGATTGCGTACATGCTCAGCACTGCCCTCAGCAATAGTCTCTCCAAAATCAATAACCTTGATCTGGGTGCAGAGTTCCATCATGACATCCATGTGATGTTCAATCATCCAGAT
>JASJGT010000327.1:0-4802 GCA_033791405.1 Desulfuromusa sp. | reverse complement strand
CAGTTGTGCCAGATCGATATCATTATATTTATCTTTTACGGTAATTCTTCCAGCCGTTGCATAATTGGCAGATGCTGGGTGCAGCGTTCTTCACAATCACCGCAGCGGATACATTCTTTGGCCTGCTGGGGGGTGATATTCCAGTGCATGCGGTAGCGATCCAGCACCGCCTGCCGGTCGCCGTTCGTCAGAATCAGCTGGTTGTAGCTGTCCAGGTATTTGGGGATCGGGATGCCGACAGGGCAGGGGAGGCAATAACCGCAGCCGGTGCAAAGCCCGTCAAAGGCTGTTTCAATATTGTCCCGAAGTTTCTGTTGCTGATCTGCACTATGGGGGACAAAGTTATCGGCAGCCGCGACTGCCTGATCAATCTCTTGCGTGTTGGCAAATCCAACCAGTGCTGTTGTGAGGGCGGGGTGAGACAGGTTGAACTGCAATGCGGCACTGACAACGTCGTTAGCTGTGTCAGTTTTGAGGAATGCAAATCGTTCTGGATTCTGTGGAATCAAACCACCACCGAGTGGATTCATTGTTACAATTCCAATCCCCTGCTTTCCGGCATGTTCTACTGCGGATCGGCGGTAGGGAAAGTTGATGGCATTATAGCCGAGTAAAACCCCCTCGAATATTTCCTCATCGAGAACCTTGGCCAGACCTTCTCCTTCCATATGTGATGAACAGAGCAAGTGACCAATCAGCCCTTCTTCTTTGGCCTGCAATGCCGCTTCTACGGCGCCACCTTGTTTGCGTTTTTCCCAATCTGCCTGATTCATCAGATGCCAGATGTAAAAGAAGTCAATTTTCTCAACACCTAATCGTTCTAGGCTGCGCTCAATGCTTTTGCGTAGATCATCCCCTTTTGGTCTGCTGCATTTTGTCGACACATAAAAACTCTCTCGTGGTAACTGGCGCAAAGCATGTCCAAAGATGTCTTCACTCCGGTCGCCGCAGTAGACGGGAGCGGTGTCAAAATAATTGATCCCTCTGTTGTGTGCGTAGAGAATGAGATCTGAACTTTTTTCCAGGTTCTGTGGGTCAGAAAAACGCATTCCGCCAAAGCTGATGACAGATACCTCTTTGCCGGTTTTACCAAAAGATCTGTAGAGCATTATAGCCCTCCATGACAAAAAATGGAGTGTAGGGAAAAGGGGCAGGGGGCAAGATTGCTACGCTGATTTTTCTTTGACAGGTAGCGAATCTGGTACGTCTGAATCAAGCAGAATCGCCATCCAGCGGGTTGATTCATTCACTTCCAGAGCAATTTTGATAACCATCGTCAAAGGAACTGAAAGGAGCATGCCGACCGGGCCGAGAACCCAGCCCCAAAAAACTAAAGAAATGAAGATGACCAGAGCTGAAAGCCCAAGTTTTTGTCCCATCATACGGGGTTCAACGGCGTTTCCCATAATTACATTGGTTGCCAGGTAAATAGCAGCAACCAGCACGGAAGAGATCGGACCTAATTGGACGAGAGCTAGAAGAACTGCTGGTACTGCCGCAATGATTGAACCGATATTTGGAATATAATTGAGCAGGAATGCAATCATTCCCCACAGCGGTGCATAGTCAAGACCGAGTAAAAGTAGCCCGATAGTGACCACCAACCCGGTGCCTAAACTGACCAGGGTTTTAATTGCCAGATATTGACGGACACCAGTGGTAAACTTTTCAAAGGAATCGAGGGACGATTGAGCATCCGGGAGTGCTGCGCGTAATTTATTCGGCATTCCAGCTGCTTCAAAAAGGATAAAAATCACAGTTAGTAGAATCATAAAGGAGTTGGTGAGAACTCCCCCCGCCGCCGCCAGCATACTGGCTGCCGATTGCATGATTTTGCTCGGGTTAAAATGCTCAAGGAGAACTTCCTTTGAGAGTTTGATCCCCATTTTTTCCAACCAATCAAACAGGGTCAGGGTCTGAGCATGCAACTTTTCCTGATAGACAGGGAGGTCATTGGTGAAATCATTGACCGAAGTGCCGATCAGGGTGAGGACGATCAATCCACCCAGCATAACAACAATAATGACCAGTAGTAGTGCAATGGGTGCTGGAACTTTGCGCTGTTGCAGCCAGTGAAAGGGGCCAGAACAGATGATTGAAATAAAAAAAGCGAGGAGAAAAGGAACCAGAAGAGCCTGAGCGGTTTTTACTCCGGCAATGATAATAATCAATGCGGCCAGAGTCAGAATGAGTCCAGCACTTTTATGTTCAGATTTAGTCATCGCCATTGATCCCAAGTGAACGCTTGTAGAGAACCTCTGCCAACAATAAACAGGAAGCGCGTGGGCTTGTCAATTCTTTCCAGTAAGAAACTATTTTACAGAGCAGCGCAACAGTTTGGTTCCGGTGCTGAAAACAACTTCCATTTTATTTGGCTTGATGGTGTTGATGACGCGACCAAGGCCAAAGCTTGGGTGCTGAATTAAATCCCCATCTGTGATCGACATCTGTATGTTGTAGGGAGCGGCATCAGCTGAATCTGTTTCGTTTACCAGATTTTCCCACTCTTTTTCTATTCGACTGGTCTTTGCTGGTTTGCTGCTGCTGGCTTTACTTCTGATTGTGGTTTTTTTTGTGACCGCACTCCGATAATTGTGAATTCCACCACAGGTGTTGCATTCTACCCGGGCAACAGTATCGCCAACCATGGCAACGATTGTGTGATTCGTTGTGTCTTTGCATTTTGTACATTTTGAGGTGATATGATCGCCTGCAGAAAGTTGCTTGATAGTCATCTGATCTCCTTGAGAAAAGGCGTTTGTTGTACCTTGCCACAAAGAGCCTGTCAATTAATCTTTATGCGCAATTGATCTATTTATTTTACTGGATTCAGATTTTCTCGGGGGAAAAATCAAGAGCTGCTGAATTGATACAGTAACGCAATCCAGTGGGGTTCGGTCCATCGGGGAAGATGTGTCCTAAATGGGCATCACAGCACGCACAGAGGGCTTCTGTGCGGACGCGAAAGAGACTGCGATCTTCCTGTTCAACAACATTTTCTGCTGCAATTGGTTGATAGAAGCTCGGCCAGCCAGTTCCTGAATCAAATTTACTGTCGGAATGAAATAATTCCATCCCGCAGCAGACACAAGTATAGATTCCCCTGTCATGGTGATCCCAATAGCGGCCAGTAAAGGGGGCTTCGGTTCCCGCTTTGCGCGCCACGGAGTAGGCTTCAGGGGTTAATTGCTGTTGCCATTTCTGGTCTGAATGCTGGATTTTTTTGCTCATAGTTTTCTTATATCGCCAAAATTTGGTTACAGAGAATAAATATCCTGAGCCCATTTTACGGCATCAAGGTATGTGGCAGAGAGCGATTGTTCCTCAATCTGGAGTTCAGCTGCCAGACTGGATACTTGTTCCCACTCCCCTTTTTCCATAGCGATAACCAGATCTAAAATGGTTCGGAGTGTCCCCGGAGTTCCCACCAGGGCTTCCATAATATCTTTTTCCACGGTGATTTCATGCAGGATCTCGTCGATCGGACGTGACATGATTACATCCAACAGTGAAAACAGTCCCATCAAGAACATACTTGATTGTCGATCACCTATCTGACAGGGTTGCGCCAATTGCTCGCAGAGCCGCGCCCGGATGAGAGAACTGACAACCAGCTCAGCTGGTTTATCATCGGCCATTGATGCAATCGACAGGAGTGAAACCCAGGAGCGGATTTCGCGTAGACCGAGCAACGAAAGAGCCTGTAAAATTGAAGTGACCTTGTGGCGCAGGGCAAAGGCTGCCGAGTTAATCAATTTAAGCAGCTTATAGGAGAGAGAGACCTCACTTTGAATTGTTAAGGCCAGTTTTTTAAAATCGACTTCCGGTGCATGGATATCCTTGAGGATTCGCAAAAACTGAATTTTGTTGGTTGGAATATCTTTGCGCGAGATAATAATCGGTTTGGCAAAAAAGTATCCTTGAAACAGTTGATAGCCCATTTTTTTTGCTTGTTCATAGACTTCATGGGTTTCAACTTTTTCAGCCAGCATTTTAATCCCACGGGGGATCATTGTCTTCGCCAGGCGCTCCTGCTCATCGACGTCACTGAGAAGAAAATCGACTTTGATAATGTCGGCCAGCTCCAGCAGTGGTTCAAAGTTTTCATGATAGACAAAATCATCCAGTGCCAGGATATAACCCTGATTTTTCAGCCGCTGACAGGCGGCAATGATAGCGTCATCGGGCTCAACGTCCTCCAGAACTTCAACGACCGCTAACTGACGGGGCAGGGTGTCCATTAAGTCTTCCAGCAGAACTTTGCGGGTGCAGTTGATAAAGGCCTTGGTGCCGCCAGTCATTTCCTCCAGATTAAAGAGCAGGTTGCTGTTGGCAATCACACTGGCTGCGGCATGATCCTGATCATCACAATCAAAATAATTATGCAGTCCAGAACGAAAAAGGAGTTCGTATGCGTAGACTCGGCCTTTAGTGTCAAAAATTGGCTGCCGAGCGATAAAATGTTCCAAGGTGTTTTCCCCTAAGTTGGCTTGTTTCTATCTGGCAAGAGTAAATAATTCTAAGGATGATTAATAACATATGCTGGCCTATTTTTAAATTGTTTTCATGTTTTTCTTGACGTATTGACGACAGTAGCCAATTCAGCTTATGCTTCTTCTCGTCTTCTGGCTGTTATCACAAATACTTCTCTCACAAAAAAGGATTATTCAAGATGAAAAAAATCATGCTACTTCTGTCGATATTACTCTTTTGTGTCGCTACTACTGCCATTGCTGTTCCGGCGAGCAAAAGCCTGACGTTTGATAAGTCTTCAATGGGAGCTGTGACGTTCTCCGGAAAAA
>JASJGT010000326.1:0-4470 GCA_033791405.1 Desulfuromusa sp. | reverse complement strand
GATGATCCGGAAGACCCGGATAGGTGACCTTGACGTCCATTTCCTTGAGCAACTGCGCAATGGCCATGGCTCTACGGCTGTGTTCACGGATGCGGATCGGCAAATGGGGGAGTCGCTGAACAATATCAAAAGCGACCCGGGGATCCATGGTCGGCCCCAGCAGCATTACCCGACCGGTATGCAAGTCCATCAGTTCCAGAATAAAGGCTTTATCAGCGCAGATGGCACCGGCAATCAGATCACTGGCGCCGTTGATGTACTTGGTCAGGGAATAGACGACGACATCTGCTCCCATGGTATAGGGGGTGAAGATCAACGGTGAAAAGGTATTGTCCACCACCAGCTTGATCCCTTTGCCACGAATTTCTGCTGAAATGGCCGGAAGATCAGCGATTTTGAGAGTGGGGTTCCCCATGGTCTCAGTAAAAACGATACGGGTCTGTGGGGTAATGGCTTTTTTAATCGCCTCCATATCGGTGATATCGACAAAGGTGGTGGTGATATTCATTTGCGGAAGGAGTGATTCGAGCAAGGCGTGGGTGCCGCCGTAAATTGACTCGCTCGCCACAATGTGGTCACCGGCCTTGCAAATTTGCAAAATGGCACAAGAGATAGCTGACATGCCACTGGCCGTGCAGATAGCTGCCTCTGTCCCTTCCAGGGCGGCCAGATAGCGGGAAAGGACATCTACTGTGGGATTAAAGTGGCGACTGTAGAGAAAGCATCCTCCCTGTTCAGGCCCTTTTATCCCTTCAAATATTTCCGGCATAGTCCCTGGATGTAAGACGGTAAAAGTTGAGGAGCGTGAAATGGATGGTGCCACGCCACCATGTTCTCCAAACTCACGACGTGCTTGTAAAAGAGCCTGCTCAGGGTTGAATCTATCCATGGTTATCCTCCTCTGTTCGGGGTTGAACCCCTTTTAATTTCTGCCGATTATTAATTGTTAGCTATCCGTTTTTTTTAAATAGATCCGTGGATATTTTGAATTTCCCGTTTTAAGACAAGCGTTCACTTGAAGAACCAGAGCCGCAACATCTATCCCAAGACAGATCCCCTCAACTCTCTGCAGATTTCCCAATCCCAATTCGGCCAGAGTTGCTGCTCCCCCATCTTCTTGCATAAAATGTTTAAGCAATGCCGCAGCGACCTGAATCAGCCCTTGGACAAACTGCCCTGTCTCAGATTCCCGGCCAGAACTAATACTCACATGTTTGAGCCGTTCGTGTGCTTCCCACCAGAAACCGTGATTAAAGAGGTCGATACTGTAAAGATAGTCCTCACAGTTCTGCCAATTTTCTGCGCTAAAAGAATCAGGGGGTGATAATTTTTCACCGTAGGAATGACCATCTGCATCCAAAAAGGGATGGGCATTCTGGAATGGGAGATGGCGATATCTGGGCAGCGGTCGTTTTGTGTAAAGTGGAATAGCTGGCTCAATAAACTGTGGTTCCATGCTCAAACTCCAGAGCGGGGTAGTCGTTCCTCAATAGAAGCGACGGAGATAGCTCTCAAAGCTGATGTGGATACCCATTGAGTTGGGATATATAGGCAAGGTCTTATAGATGGAGAGAGCAGGGTTTTCGCTTTGAAAAATATCATCATGAAGCCTCTTCAGGTTGTTTTCCTGAGAGACTTTATGCAAGATCAACCGGTATTTCTTTCGATCCAACTACCAGCCTTTTGCAGATCACGGCCGAATCCGCTGACACATTCACAGCCAGAGATAAACAGGGTCGAAAGCAGGATAAGGATCAGTAATTTACGGATCATGGTTTTTCCTCCTTGTTGAGTCAGAACAAATACATGCGCATCATAGCAGTACAATTGTGAGAAGTCGATGACTACTTAATCTTCGCTTCTCAGTCAAGGTTTTACTGCTTTTGAAATTCAATCTGCCCCGAACTTAGATCGGTCAACCGAGTCTGAAAAACAGCAAGATTTTCTGCTGGCAACTTCAAAGTAAGATAGATTTTCTCGGCAAACTGTTTTTCTATCAGCTCCGCTTCAAATTCTGGGAGCAGCCGTTCAAGATTTTCTAACAGCGGGTAACCGATTTTAATCGAGAGTTCCATCCAGTCAATTTTTTCTGCAAGTTTTATCTGTTCGAGAGCAGTTTTTACCGCAAGGGTGTAGGCTTTGACCATTCCCCCCTTGCCCAGTTTGGTGCCACCAAAATAGCGTGTCACCACCACCGTAATATCACCGATATTACTATGTTGAATAGTGGTTAACATCGGTTTTCCGGCAACGCCATGGGGTTCTCCATCGTCACTGAGTCCGATTCGGTCGGTGCTGCCAGGGGGGCCAATCAGATAGGCCCAGCAATTATGTGATGCGGTGGGAAATTCTTGCTTAATTCGGGAGATAAAGGTTAATGCAGCTTCTGGTGTGTCAGTGGGTTCAATGGTTGTGATGAAGCGACTGTGTTTGACCTCAATCTCGCAACGGAAAGGTTCGGCGGGGATCGGATAACGGCTCTGGGTCATCTCACCTCAGGTTATGCTTGCTGCTTTTTTTGTCGCTCTTCATGCCAGGAGCAGATCAACATAATCGTTACGCCAACGCAGATGGCACTATCGGCAATATTGAAAGCGGGCCAGTGGTAATTGTACCAGTGGGCATCAAGAAAATCGATAACTTCACCAAAACGAATCCGGTCGATCAGATTGCCCAAAGCACCGCTGAGAATCAACCCTAATGCCAAATGTTGCCAGTGTTTTTCACTCGGAATTCGCCGGATATACCAGAGAATTCCAAGCGAAGCGACACAGGAAATTCCGATAAAAAAAGGCAACCGGATGGCGCTGTCAGAAAGAATTCCAAACGCCGCACCGGGATTTCGTACATAAGTAATATGAAAAAAGTTAGTGATGATCCGCTTCGATTCACCAAGAACAAAGTTGTTATCGATATATATTTTACTCAGCTGATCCAGCAGTAGACTGATACTGACGGTGAGAGCAAAAATCCGATATTTGCCCATATCAGCCTGCAGCCAGGGCATCTGTACAGCGGGAACAAATTGTTGGATGCTCACTATTTTGACCGACACTGGTTGCGTAATTCCAGCAGCGGTCACATTTTTCCCCCTCGGCAGGGAGAATCTGCAATTTCAAACCAGGAATACTTTCTGACTCGACTGCTGCCGGGAGATTAGCGGTCAACTCCACTTGGGAGACGATAAAATAGGTTGGGAGCAAATCAAAATATTCTGTCAACAATGGCTGGTAGCTATCTGGAGCATCAAGGAGAACTTTCGCTTCTAAAGATTGCCCCAACTGCTTATCTGCCCGAGCTTTTTCAAGCTGCTTGGAGACTTCTGATCGAACCTTCTGCAACTGTTCGTAACGTTCTTCCAGCTGATCATCCAGATAGTTTGAGTTGTCCTGCGGAAATCCTGCCAGATGGATGCTTGCTTCTCGCTCGCCTGGGAGCCGCTGCCAGATTTCATCAGCAGTAAAGGTCAAAACCGGAGCCAACATCCGGGTCAGAGCATCGACAATCTGGTACATGGTTGAGCGGGCACTACGGTAACCAATACTCCCTTTTGGACTGGTGTAGATCCGATCTTTAAGAATATCCAGATAGAAAGCACTCAGATCAATGGCACAAAAATTATGCACTGCATGATAAATGACATGAAACTCGTATTTATCGTAAGCGGTGGAAACCTTTTGAATCAAGCGATTTAAGCGGGACAATGCCCAACGATCCAGCTCGAAGAGTTCTTTGTCGGTAACCATATCAGTGTTCGGATTGAAACCATCCAAGTTGCTGAGAAGATAACGTGCCGTGTTACGTATCCGTCGGTAAGCGTCGGATAAACGCAGCAAGGTTTCCTGGCTAAGGCGAATGTCATCGCGGTAGTCGGTTGCTGCCACCCATAGGCGCAGAATTTCTGCTCCGTATTTGCGGATAATCTCTTCCGGAGCAATAACATTCCCCATCGATTTCGACATGGGACGGCCATCCTTATCAAGGACAAAGCCGTGGGTTAAAACTGCCTTATAGGGGGCACAATCCCGGGTTCCAACTGATTCCAATAAGCTGGAATGGAACCAGCCACGATGTTGATCAGAACCTTCCAGATAAAGATCTGCCGGGCTCTGCAGATAGTCACGATGTTCGCAGACAGCTGCGTGGGAAACACCGGAATCGAACCAGACATCAAGAATATCTGTCTCTTTGGTGAATTTGTCGTGGCCACAGTCGGGACAAACCGTTCCCGGTGGCAGCAGTTCTGCTGCATCTTTTTCAAACCAGATATCGCTACCGGTTGCTTCGAACTGATCGGCAATATGGTGCATAATTTTACCATCAGCCAAGGCTTCACCACATTTTTCACAATAGGCGATGGTTATGGGAACACCCCAGCTGCGTTGCCGACTGATACACCAGTCGGGGCGGGCTTCAACCATATTGTAGATGCGGTTGCGACCCCAAGCTGGAATCCACTCGACCCGTTCA
>JASJGT010000325.1:0-6648 GCA_033791405.1 Desulfuromusa sp. | reverse complement strand
CACCCACGGGTCGCAGGAAATAGGAGCGCAGGTGCAAGCCGTGCTCATCCTCATAGAACCTTGAACTGGCCTCGATTTCGTCAATCGATTCCTCTGTCGCAAGTTCTTGACCGTAAACGGTTTTTATCCAGTTGCGTTCTTCGTCGGAAGGCGTCTTGAGGTCGATCCAAAGCGCTTCGGATTCCAGTTGTCCCGCGTTGTCGATGGTGCATTCAACGAGATGGCCTTTACGCACTGAGCGGACATTCAACATGGCATTGCTCCTCTTAGTTTTATTACCCGTTTTGCGCAGCATTCACCCGATGGGGCAGGTCCAATGCCTTTCATATAAAAGCGGGGAAAACCATCGAAATAGTTTTCTTGGAGATTAATGAAGACATGGAGAGCTCCTGGCCAACGACCATTTCAGGGCTAAGGGGGTCACCAGCGTGGTGGTAATCACCATGATGACGATAGCTGAAAAAACATCGCTGCTCATGATCCCCAGTCCATTACCAATGCTGGCAAAAATGAGGCCAACCTCACCACGTGGAATCATGCCGATACCCACTGAGAGAAGATTTGTTCCCCGTCCTGCGGGGAGACCCGCGACAAGTTTACCGACTATAGCGATACAGGTAAAGACGAGCGCCAACTTAATTGTTCCCGGGTGCAAAAACGATGCGAGGTTTACTTGCATGCCCATCAGGACAAAAAATATGGGTGCGAACAGAGTCTGAAGAGGGCTGATTAATTCCTGCATTGTCTGTTTGCCAGAACTCTGCGTGAAAGCCTCCTCGCGCAGTATCAGCCCTGCCGCAAAGGCGCCTACTATGGGGGCCAATTCGATGAAATTGGCCAACGCAGCCATCAGGAACGCCAAGGCTATCGGATACAATAATTTGTCTTGAGGTGGAGAGAAAATCCTGTTGAGGGTACGAATATTCCAAGCGACAAGCTTTTCCCCGAGGAGAATGACGAGACCAAAAAACAGCATGGAATAAAGGCCGATGCGACAGATCTCCAGCAGATCGACTGTACCCGTCGTTACAATACCGATAACGACAGCGAGGACGATCAGTCCGAGGATATCATCAATGACTGCGGCGCCAAGGATGATTTTTGCCTCTGAACTCTGTATCTTATTGAGATCCTTTAGAATCCGGGCAGTGATACCAACACTGGTAGAACAGAGAGTGGCGGCAATGAACAGATAAACCGGCATCGGCGAGGTGGGGAGAAGCCAGATGCAGGCTGCCAAACCTAACAGGAACGGGGCTACCACGCCCAAGGTTGCAACCATCAGCGAGCGTGGCCCAACTTTCAGCATATCCTCTACTGAGGATTCCAATCCCACCATAAACAACAACAAAATCACCCCGAGGTTGGAGAACACCCATAGCGCTATACCCATAAGTATGAGGTTTGCGGCGTGGGGACCGGTCAGCAGGCCAATAAGTTGCTCAGCAGTGCCGCCGGGACTCAGGGCTGTCGCGGAGAAAATATGCTGTGCTGCCTCAGGAACGCTAATACCGGCATTCCACACTTCCTCAAAAAGACGTTTTACATCACTTGAGTGCATGATCAATGAAGCAAGCGGCCAGCCCAGCCAATAACCGACATTGCCAACCGCGACGCCGATGAGCAACTCTCCGAGGACGGAGGCTTGTTGGTGTCGGGTCGCAATCACGCGACCTAATGCAGCCAAAGCGATGATCAGCGCAAGTTCTAATAAGATCAAAGAAAAAGAATTCATATTTACCCACCAGGACTCATGATCCTACAGTACTTAAGACTTACAAATATAAGGATCTGTAACTGTCTAACTCTCTGGGAAATCTCTGTTTTTATAGTTTTTTCAACAACTGCTGCCTTGTCATTGTCTTGTTCCATAAAAGGTTATAAACCATACTGGTACTTGATCACTGCAGATGTGTGTATTGTCTTAAAACCAGTGTCTTGGGGGCGTTTGGTTTTTCCGCTGGCCTTATTGATTGCTTCCACGGCGCTTTGATCCAGAAGTTTATCGCCAGACGATTCCAAGATGCGAACATTCCCACCTTTTTCGAACAGTTCCAGCATACGTCTACCCAGTGTTTTGATAGGTTATCCCAGTGACTTTAATTGCCGGGCCGCTGAGTCAAGATCATGACCGATGATAACAAGAAAACGGTCTGATACGTTAGGATTTAGAAAATTGGAAATGTCATAGTGACCGCAAACATATTGCACCAGAGCGGCTTGTCCGGACCCCAGATCCACAATCCCCTTTAAGCGGAAAACTGACGGCGGCAGGGATTCTATTGTCTGGATAAAGGTGTTCCTGTCGAGGGCATGGTTGAAATTGATTTTTATGCTGGAGATATCGTCATGTCTGTGAATATGGGCCGCTGCGGTTTCTGCTGAGCCCTCAGCAGGGTGTGGGTCATGGTTTTCGCTTGTTTATGAGCTGACTCTGACAGGCTCATAAACAAGCCCCGGATTGATATATCCCTGGGTGGTGGGGTACACCGAGGCATGGGGATTGCGGGAACGGATATCCCGGGTGATCTGCTCAAGTCTTTGCTCATCAACCAGATCTATTTTGTTGAGCACGATTAAATCTGCTGCAGTTATCTGGTCTGCTGCAACTTCATAGCTATCGACCGCGGCATAATTGCTTGCGTCGACAACCGTGGTGATGGAGTCGAAGCGTACCATCTTGCTTAAGGGCAGAAAGTCGTCGCGAAGACCTATGGGATTGGTGGTGCCGCTGGTTTCCAGCACGATCACATCGGGTTGAAATCGATTTATGATATGACTGATAGCGGGGCGCAGTTTTCCTGCGAGGGTGCAACAAACCGTGCCTTCATTCAGTTCGGTGACCGAGTAGGATTGATCGAGTAATTTACCGTCCAGACCGACCTCGCCAAATTCGTTCTGCAGCACCGCCACAAAGCGATCACGCTGGACTTGATATTCAAGAAAATGTTGCAAAAGGCTGGTTTTACCCGAGCCAAGAAAGCCACTGATAACCAGCATCTGAGGCCGATCGTCGATACCCTTCATACGGATTTCAGGTCATCACTCTGATGGGCAACCACCAGAGCGCGTTTTTTGAGAAGTCGGAATACCGCTCACCATTCATGATGGCCGCCTACACTTGGGGAGTGCTCTAAATCCCTGTAGGTTCTCTTTCATCGTCGACATGATTTAATCTCCTCGTGGTTTAAGTGTGCCTAAAAGGTAGCAACCTTTAGATTGGTATATAAGCTGGGAGATGTACTTATGGGGGAAGGGGAAAGTACTTAAGGGGAATTCTCAGTCACATAAATGACTGCATTACAAGGCAAGCCTGCTGGATGCGGCAATGAGTCTGACCTTCTTCGGATAAAGTAAGCACCTCATCCTGGCCGGAATTCTTTCAGTCCAAGAAAACTCACGGTTAATCAGCCACCAAAAGCCTCAATTTGGGATATCAGGTTGGGGCTCTCATCAATGAGCGTTTCCCGGAATGGCGGGAGCGTCAATCATTCTGCTGGTGGATCACTTGCAGACGGGATTATTAATGATAGTATTCAAGATACCATGAAGAGAATTTTTGAACATATAGGGAGCGCGGCCCTTCGGATATTGGAGACGGCGGGGCGCATGGGCCTTTTCCTTGGTCGCACCATCATTTGTCTGCTGCGACCGCCGTATAAAATCCGGCCGGTTCTCCTCCAGCTCCGATTTATCGGTGCCGGTTCGGTTTTTGTCATTTTCTTTACCGGAGCATTCACCGGTATGGTCCTCGGCCTGCAGGGCTACTACTCCCTGCGCCAATTCGGTTCAGAGGGCTATCTCGGCTCGGCTGTTGCCCTGAGCTTGGTGCGTGAGCTCGGGCCGGTTCTAACCGCTCTGATGGTCATCGGCCGCGCCGGATCGGCGATCTGCGCCGAAATCGGTATTATGCGTAACACGGAGCAGATCGATGCCCTTGAATGCATGGCCATCGATCCATTCCGCTATCTGATCGCTCCTAAACTGCTTGCCGGGATCATTGCGCTGCCTCTTTTAACGGCTTTTTTTGACGTCATCGGCATCCTTGGCGGCTACCTGGTGGGGGTTGATCTGTTCGGTGTCGATCGAGGCAGCTATTTCCAGGGGATGTATGCCAGCGTGGTATGGGCGGACGTCAATATGGGGCTGGTTAAATCGCTGTTCTTCGGTCTTCTGCTGGTCTGGATCACCAGCTGCAAGGGTTACTATCTGCATCTGGAACGTAGCGGGGGCTTCGGCGCCGAGGGTGTCAGCCGTGCCACCACGGATGCCGTGGTTCTTGCTTCCGTCAGTGTGCTGGTTTGTGATTACCTGATCAGCTCCATCCTGCTCTGAGTGGTGAGAACATGGTGAATGGAGAAAAAAATAACGCTGCTGTGCCGGCCATTAAATCCCCGGTGATTGAACTGGTCGGGGTGAGAAAGAGCTTCGGCCGGCAGATGGTCCTGCGCGGTATCGACCTGAGTGTTTCCTCTGGGCAAACGTTGGTGATAGTCGGGGCCAGTGGCCAGGGGAAAAGCATCATCATTAAACACATGCTCGGCCTGATCCGCCCGGACAGTGGCATTGTCAAGGTTTTCGGACAGGATCTGAACCGTCTGCGGCGCCGTGAGCTCGATGAAATCCGCCGAAATTTCGGAGTCCTGTTCCAGAATGCCGCGTTGTTCGATTCCCTGACTGTTTTCGATAACGTCGCCATGCCGCTGCGCGAACGGACCTCGCTGAATGAGGCGGAGGTCAGCACCGAGGTCATGGAAAAACTGACCATGATGGAGATAGAAACGGCGACGGCGAAGTTTCCAGCTCAGCTCAGCGGCGGCATGCGTAAGCGGGTTGGTCTGGCCCGTGCCCTGGTGCTCAAACCGAAGATCATTTTTTTCGACGAACCGACCACCGGCCTGGATGTCAGCATGAGCAATGAGCTCTACCGGCTGTTTTATCGCATCCAGAAACAATTCGGCTATACGGCGGTCATCGTCAGCCATGATGTCCCGAAGATCTTCAAACTCGCCGACCAGGTGGCTCTGCTCGACGACGGCCTGATTCAGGGATGCATGTCGCCGGAGGATTTCCTGCATTCGCAGCAACCGCTGATCCGGGCCTTTGTCAAGGAGGCGACGGAGCCGTTGTCTGTCGGAGCTGAGGAGGAGAACTGATTTATGCGAAAATTCAACCTTGAGATGGTGGTCGGACTGTTCATGGTCAGCGGGTTTCTCTGCTTTGTCTGGCTCGCGGTACAGCTTGGCGATGTCCACCCCTTCGGTCGGCCGTCCTACAGAATCAAAGCCAGTTTCGGCTCGGTTTCAGGCCTCAAGCCCGGGGCAATTGTGGAGATTGCAGGGGTGAAAATTGGCGAGGTTACCGATATCCGCCTTGAGACGAAATACTACGAAGCCGAAGTGGAATTGGCCATCAACCGAGGGGTCGTGTTGCAGGAGGACAGTATCGCTTCAGTCCGCACGGCCGGAATCATCGGTGATCGTTACATCGATATTTCACCAGGCGGATCCGAGAAACTGCTCCAGGAGGGCGACAGCATCGACGATACCGAGTCGGCCATCAACCTTGAGACACTGATCAGCAAGTATATTTTCGACCTGAAGTAGGTTGGACATTGTTCGGATGCGAAAGTGGGGGGAAACAGATGTCCGTTTAGCTGTGCCTGAGCAATCGCTCAATTTCGGCTGCTCTTCGCTGGTTGCCTAACCGGCGCTAGAACTGAGGCGTGGTTAAGATTGGCTGAAGATTAGCGCTAATCAGGTTCCTTTAAGAGGACTCCACGCTTTCCAGGGGGTCAGTTCCATTTTTCCTTCTCCTTTATATAACGGTCAATCTGCCCTCCCAAGGGCCACCACTTCGATTATTGGAGGCTTCAATTAAATTTGAGTTTCAATCCGCTATCGGTCTTTTACGGGGCAAGTTTGTAGCCGCACCTGTACGTCCCTGGAGCGATTCCTCTGCAACAGCGGGGCAATCCCAAAACGGCCGCCGAGCTTCACGGATGGCATCTGTACGACTGATACCGATATCCTTGAGGAGATAATCACTCATTATATTCAACTGTTGACGCTCTCTGGAAATCTCTCTCCAGAAGAGAATTTTATCCGACACCTTGTTTGCAAACAGAGACAGTATCATGGCAAGTCTCCTTTCCTGTCGTTTGACTTAAAAATACACTACGGCTTCTTTTGCCTTTAATCCGTGTGCCCCAAAAGATAAATACTCCAACAGTCTCCTGCCGGTTTAAGTGTGCCTAAAAGGTAGCAACTTCTGGATTGGTATATAAGCTGGGAGATGTACTTATAGAGGGAGGATAAGTACTTAAGGAGAATTTCCAGTCATATAAATGACTGCATTACAAGACAAGCCCGCCGGGTGCGGCAATGAGTCTGACCTTCTTCGGATAAAGTAAGCACTTCAATCTGACCAGAAGTCTTACAGTCCATAAAAGGTTGTCAAATCTCTAAGTAATTTCGATAGCAAGTGAAGTGTATTAAAAGGCTTGAGCAGAATTTTGTGTAAAGTCCCCGTCAGGTAGAGTAATGGAGATTGTGTTTTTTACAGAAATCAGACACTCTTGGGGTAACCATTATTTTTTCAGGACTGCCACGACAAAAACGGGCGAGTTTTTGGTAGACACTTTTCGTA
>JASJGT010000324.1:0-8443 GCA_033791405.1 Desulfuromusa sp. | reverse complement strand
AGGGCAATGTACGGGGTGATACCAAAAACTGCGAACAGAGTGACAATTGCGCCAAGAACGCTGGAACGATCATAGCGACTGGAAAGAAAGTCAGCAATGCTGGTAATATTCTGTTGTTTGCTGATGCGCACCATCTTGCGCAGTAAAAACCACCAGGCAAATGCAATCAGGGTTGGTCCCAGATAGATCGGGAGAAATTCCAGACCACTGGTTGCTGCTTTGCCGACGCTGCCGTAAAATGTCCAACTTGTGCAATAGACAGCAAGCGACAACGAATAGACCGTTGAATTTTTCAGCAGGCAGTGGTCGGTTTTGCGGCATCTCTCAGCATACCAGGCAACCAGAAACAACAGTGCAAAATAGCCAAGGGAGACAAGCAGAACGGTTTGTGTGGAAAAGATCGACATGAAGTGAATAGTCTTTGCCGGAATCATGGGTCGCTCTTGTCCTCCACTATATCGGAGCTATCTTGCGAGCCTTTTTCCATGTAGCGTACAAAAAACCAGATAACGGCTATTGAGACCGGCCAGCCGATAAAGAAATAGAGAACCAGAATCGGGATACCAAAAATCAGCCGTTCGGTATTGAATATTTGAACAAAAGGAAAATTAATCATGATCAAGCCAAGAATCAGGCAGAGAATCCAAGCTTCTCTGATTGAGCTTCTTTGTGACTCTTTCATCAGTAAACCTCTTTGGATCGGTTACGCCCTAGAGAATCTGCCAAGAAACTATTCAGTGCAAGTGTATATGCTATAGAATAGTCCTGAAAGAATAGAATTACAATAATAATTATAAATTTCACATAGTAGAAATTCACCAAATGATTTCAGCTCTGTAAAGTTAGCCAGACGGTTTTTAAAGGGTTTGACGCTCATGAAATGAGTATGCTACTTATCGATGAGTAATGGTTTTTAAGCTACTGTCTTATCTGAAGGAACAATTATTTGAAGATTCAATCCCTTTTGCGGGTGAAATATTTAGTTCTCAGCTGGTTTTTTATTCCACTCTTCTTCGTTGGCTGTGTTGCTGTTAATCTGCCTCAATCGCCGCCTCAGAGTGATGGGGATGCTGTTGTTTACCACTCTGAACTGACTGATCCTGAAGCAAAGGCATTTTTTGCTTTCAGCAGATTCAGAATGTTTGGTGCTGATAATCGTTGGGAAGAGGCTATTGCTGTTCTGAAGCAGGCGATCAATTTTGATCCTGGATCCGACTACCTACAGCTGATTCTAGCCAAGGCTTACTTGTATCGGCAGCAGCCAGAGCAAGCGGTTACTGCTTTAGAAGCTCTTCTCGATAGAACCCCGGAAAGTGTTGCTGGACATAAATTATTGGGGGATGTCCTGAGTTTTCAACAAAAGTATGCCCCTGCAATTGACCATTTTCGCCACGCAATAGAGCTGACTCCAGAAAATGTTGAATTGCGGCTTCGCTTGGCTATGGCTCTTTTCCGACTTGATCGTAAGGACGAGGCAATAGGTGAGTTGGAGGCATTGCTGGAGCAGCATCCAGAGGCAGATTTTTCACGTCTTACTTTGGCCCGTTTTTACTTGGAAAATCAGCAAACAGAAAAAGCATTGGTGGCCTATCAACGGTTACTGGAGCGACAACCAGATCAGGTTCAGGCGGTTCTGGAATATGGAAAGCTGCTTGAACAGCAGGATCAAACTGCCGCACTTGAACTGTATCAGTCTTTTATCAGCCGTAATCCGAGAGCGGCAGCGGTTAGACAACAGCTAGCACAATATTTTCTTGTCCAGCAGCAACTCAACAATGCTCTTATGCAACTTCAAAAGGTGCGCCAGCAGTTTCCTGACAATTGGCAAGTGATTAACCAGATTGGACTCATTCAACTGGAACTTGAAAATTGGGCTGCAGCTGAAGATACCTTCCGGTTGCTGCTAGAAGAGGACGCTCAGCAAGGGGGGCATCGCTATTATCTTGCTATGGCGTTATCGGAGCAGGGTAAATTGGCAGAGGCTATCAGTACTTTGGAGCCGATTGGCAGAGATTCTTCAGTTTATACCGAAACTGTATTGCAATTGGGCTATCTGTACAAGCAATCTGGTCAGAATGATCAAGCAATAGCAGTATTGCAGCACGCAATTGAGCAGAAGATTCATCATCCTGATCTATACTACTATTTAGTGGCTTTTCTTGGTGATCGTGAAGATCACCAGGAAGCTATTCAAATTGCATTGGACGGGGTTGAAAAGAACCCTGAAGAAATCCAGCTGCTTTACCAACTTGGAGTACTATACGAAAAACTGGAAATGCGTCAGACGGCAATAGCAACAATGGAAAAAATTCTGTTGCTGGATGCAGAACATGCAGATGCATTAAATTTTCTTGCCTATGATCAAGCTGAAAAGGGAACCAACCTGGAAACAGCATTGAAACGAGCGCAAATAGCGCTGGCAAGAAAACCCAGTGGCTACATAGTTGATACTCTGGGTTGGATCTATTTTAAGATGGAGCGTTATCCAGAAAGTCGTGAGCAACTCGAAAAGGCGGCTGAATTGTATCCAGATGATGCAGTCATACAGGAACACCTTGGTGATCTATATCGGGCGATGAAGCTTTGGAAAAATGCCGCAGATGTATATCGACGGGCTCTGGAATTAAATCCAGAGGCAAAACAGGTTGAAGAAAAACTCAGGGAACTACTAGTATTGGAGGGGCATTGATGCGCTGGCTGATTTTTTTTCTACTGGTTCTTCTAGGCGGCTGTATTCATCCGCCGGAGCCGGTATGGACTGAGATTCCAACGGCAGAACAGCTCTTGGCCAAACTCGCTTCTGAGTCGGGTCGATATTCGTCATTGGATGGAACAGCAAATGTTTCTTTGAAGAGGGGAGAGAAGTATCTTTCCAGTCAACAGTTTTTATTGATACAAAAACCAAATCGTTTGCGGGCTGATGTCTTAACCGGGTTCGGTCAGCTGGTTTTGCAGATTGCTTCTGATGGTAAAAAATTATCGGCATTTCTCAATACCACGGTTCCAGGTCGATTCCTTCGTGGCCCGGCCAGTTATGAAAATATGTTTCGTTTTATCAAGGTTCCTCTTGCGGTTGAAGACCTGTTAACTTTGTTGCTGTATGATCCCCCGCTCATTGCACATCAACACAGCAGCGTTTCTGTCTCATCAGGAGGTTTGACCCTGACTTTGATGGGTATCAATAACCGTCAGGAGCTGTTATTTGATCGGCAACTTAGACTGATGGGATGTCGCTATTCTAGAAGCGGGGAAATGTTTCTATCGGTTGATTTCAAAAATTTGTCCGGGATCGATATGTTTCCCCACCAAGTTGTGATAGACATCCCTTTAGAACAGACTCGGGTTAATGTGGAATTTTCAGATCTGCAGGTCAATGCGAGTATTGATGCCGCCCGTTTTGCTCTGAAAGAACATGCAAACATACCAATTGAAATTTTACCCGATTGAGCTGGTGATAATCTGATGAAGCAGACTTTTTGCTATAAATTTTTATTTTTTACTGTCATTGTTTTGCTGCTTAGCGGCTGTAATAATAGCAATGACACCAGCCATCCCGGTGTTGTCGAAGCTCTTAACCCGGAATTTGGTGATACGTTTATCGAGGCGTCAATCGGGGATGCCAGTACATTGTTGCCGGTATTGGCTTCAGATTCTGCTTCCAGTTCGATTAATGGACTGATTTATAATGGTTTGGTTCGATACGATAAAAAACTGCAGATTGAGGGGGAGCTGGCTGAATCCTGGGACATTTCAGATGATAATCTGACCATCACTTTTAACCTCCGGAAAAGGGTGACCTGGCATGATGGTGCCCCATTTACTTCAGCAGATGTGAAATTTAACTATCTGCTTTATATCGATCCCAAAACTCCAACAGCTTATGCCGAATCGTTCAAGCAGGTGACAGGAATTGAGACACCTGATCCACATACTTTTATCGTTCATTATGACAAGCCTTATGCCCCGGCATTGATGAGTTGGGCAACGGCGATTCATCCCCAACATTTACTGGAAGGGGAGGAAATCACCAAAAGTCCACTGGCACGGAAGCCGGTTGGTACTGGCCCATACCGGTTTGTTGAATGGGTGGGAGGCGAAAAAATTGTCCTTGAGTCGAATCCCGACTATTTTGAGGGGCAGCCCTATATCAAACGGGTCGTGTATCGAATTATTCCCGACGTCTCCACCCAGTTTCTTGAATTACAAACCGGGAGCCTTGATTTTATGGGACTTTCTCCGTTGCAGTTTAATCGGCAGACTGATACCCCTGCGTTCCGCAGGTTGTATAATAAGTACCGTTATCTTACTTTTAGTTATACTTATCTTGGCTACAATTTAAGACGCCCGATGTTTCAGGATAAACGGGTCAGACAAGCCCTTTCTTATGCCATCAACAAGCAAGAACTGATCGATGGCATTCTACTCGGTTATGGTTCCGCTGCGACCGGACCTTATAAACCGGATACCTGGGTTTATAATGGTGCTGTTCCGAAATATTCGTACAATCCTGATAAGGCCCGGGAGCTTTTAGCGGCAGCCGGTTGGGAGGATACGGATGACAATGGTATTCTGGATAAAGATGGCAAAGATCTAGCGTTTACTATTGTTACCAATCAAGGGAATGACTTACGCTCGAAGACCGGAGAGATTATCCAGCGACGTTTTAAAGAAATTGGTGTAAAAGTCAATTTGAGGATTATCGAATGGGCGACATTTCTCAAGGAATTTATAAATCCCGGGAATTTTGATGCAACAATTCTGGGCTGGAGTGGAGGACCGGAACCCGATCAGTATAATATCTGGCATTCGAGTAAAACCGGACCGCGTGAGCTCAATTTTATTGGTTTTAAAAATAGTGAGGTTGATCTTTTGCTGGAAGAAGGACGGCGAGTTTTTGATTTGCAGCAGCGCAAGGTTTATTATGATCGTTTTCAGGAAATATTAGCAGAAGAGCAACCGTATACGTTTCTGTATGTCGGAGAAGCTTTACCAGCAGTTTCTAAACGGTTTCGTGGAGTAGAAGCAGCCCCGGCTGGAATACGCTACAATTTTAACCAGTGGTTTGTACCAAAGGCAGAACAGAAATATGCCAGGTAAAATGGTTTTATCTTCGTATTAAATTTTAGGTCACATCGGGCAGTTGTTTTCTTGTGAGAGACTTATGCTGAGCTACATTGCCAAACGTCTTTTATTACTTATCCCCTTATTGCTGGGAATCACGTTGATTTCATTTGTCGTGATCCATCTGGCACCGGGAGAACCGACTGACCTGCAAACTCAGCTGAATCCGCAGGCCAGTTCTGAGTTACAGGATCGTTTGCGAGCTGAATATGGGCTTGATCAGCCTCTTTACATCCAATATGGAAAGTGGTTATCACGCTTGGTACGGCTAGATTTTGGTGAATCTTTTGCAACAGATCGCAGACCGGTTCTGGACAAAGTTCTGGAACGTTTGCCGGTGACTATTGTCCTGAACCTGCTTTCAATTATTTTGATTCTTGCTGTCTCTATCCCGCTGGGGATTGTTTCAGCAATTCAGCGAAATTCAGGCTTTGATCGGATGACCACGATTCTGGTTTTTACCGGATTTGCTATGCCATCATTCTGGTTGGCACTGCTGCTTATGGATTGGTTTGGTGTTCGTTTGGGAATATTGCCGATCTCTGGTTTAAAATCCCTGGGCTATGAATATTTAAGTTGGGGTGGTCAGCTTCTCGACCGGATCAATCATTTGATTCTACCCGTGTTTGTTTCTGCCATTGGTGGTTTGGCGGGTTTCTCCCGTTATATGCGCTCGAATATGCTTGAGGTGGTTCGTCAGGATTATATCTTGACCGCTCGGGCCAAAGGTCTGTCGGAACGGACAGTCATCTATAAGCATGCATTACGTAATGCGCTGCTACCGGTTATTACTATTCTTGGGCTCTCTGTCCCAGGGTTAATTGGCGGGAGTGTGATTTTTGAAACAATTTTTGCTATTCCAGGAATGGGGAAGTTGTTTTACGATGGTGTTATGATGCGCGACTACCCATTGATTATGGGAATCCTGGTTATGGGTGCGGTTTTGACATTGTTTGGAAATTTATTGGCGGATATCTGCTATGCTCTGGCAGATCCGCGTATCCGTCACAGTCATCAGGATGGGAGATCATCCTGATGACCAAATTCAAGAAAAACGGGGGAATTTATGCAAATTAACGCAAATCGTCTCGGGGAAATGTTGCTGGAAGCAGGGCTGATCGATCAGTTTCAGCTTGAATCAGCACTCTCTATGCAACGCAATCTAGGCGGTCGAATTGGGAGCGCCTTGGTTAAACTCGGCTATCTGCCTGAAGAGACGATCATCGAATTTCTGGAATCTCAGGAAAAATACTCTAGGGTCTCTCTGCAGGACCTTGAAGTTTCTGCGCAGCTCATGACTCTTTTGTCGCCTGAACGGATGTTGGAATTGATGGTGATCCCGATCGAATTACGCAAAATTGGTAACGAAAAATCGTTGCGTGTTGCGATGACTGATCCAACAAATTTAAAATTGATTGATGATTTACAGTTTGCAACCGGATGTAAGGTGATACCGGTTTTGGCTATAGAGGATGAGATTGAACAGGCAATCAGAAACAATATGCCCAAAGAGCCGCCTAAACCACCGGAGGAGCCGGAGGTTGAAAAAAGTATTATTGACTATGGCGCAGTCGATTTCAGTGAGATGTCCTCCGAAGATCCCCGTCTTGATCGCTTGCTTGAGCTATTGAAAGAAAAAGGGGTTTTAAGTGTGCTTGATATCGAGCGGGTAAAGTTTAACTGATTATGTCACGATCTCGACGTATTTTCCTCCTCGATGTTGTCTGGCAACGGTTACGTCATAACCGGATGGCTCTGGTTGGTGCCGGAATCGTTCTGGTGATGTTTCTGATGGCTGCTGTCGCATCATTCAGTCGTGTTGATCCGGCTGCCATAGATGTTGGACAGAGTTTACTCCCGCCAAGTATGGCGCACCCTTTTGGAACCGACGATTTGGGTCGAGAGGTGTTTGTGCGGATGCTTTATGGTGCACGGATTTCACTCCTGGTTGGGTTTGTAGCGGTTGGAATTTCAACCGTAATTGGCATTATCCTCGGTTCTCTAGCTGGTTATTATGGCAGTTGGGTCGATGCACTGGTGATGCGTTTTGTCGATATCATGCTCTGCTTTCCCACCTTCTTTCTCATTCTGGCAGTGATTGCATTTCTTAATCCATCAATCTGGAATATCATGATTGTCATCGGATTAACTAGCTGGATGGGGGTGGCACGTTTGATTCGTGCTGAGTTTCTCAGTTTACGGCAGCGTGATTTTGTTCTCGCTGCACAGGCACTGGGGGCTTCTGATTTAAGACTTATTTTTCGCCACATTCTCCCCAATGCAATGTCACCGGTTCTGGTGTCTGCCACTTTAGGTGTTGCAGGTGCTATTTTGACTGAAAGTGCCCTGTCATTTCTTGGTATTGGTGTTCAACCGCCAACGCCATCTTGGGGAAACATGCTGATTGTTGGTAAGCAAACCCTAGGTAGTGCCTGGTGGTTGTCGGTTTTTCCGGGGCTAGCAATTTTAATAACTGTTTTAGGTTACAACCTTCTGGGGGAGGGAGTTCGTGATGCTCTCGACCCAAGGTTGAAAGAATGACGATAGCGTCGCAAAAAGTCCGCCCTCCGGTGTTGCAGTAAATTTTCATGACCTCGACATACTTATGTATGCCTTCGCCCTTGAAAATTTACTACGCCTTGGCGGTCGAATTTTTTGCTTAGCTATCTTATGTTTTGCGAGACAATAATGACGACACTACAATTCTTAGAAAGCCGTTTTTCTGCTTTAAATGTTGGCGATTATTCCGCACTCTATGACAGCTACCACCATGATGCGCCATTTCGACAGCAATTCAGTGGTCGTAGCACCTATATCCGTTTTGCTCAGCAGCATCTGGGTTCCGTTGAAATTAAAAATTGGCACTGTTTACGCCAGCGAGTTGTTGATGAAACGCAACTGGAAGTGCTTCTGGTGATGGAAATAGCAACCGATACTGGCGACCAGTTTTTTTATGAGCTCGCATTGCTCATCGAGACTGATACCGGGTGGCGCTATCACTCAGCTCAGAAGTTGGGAGTGGATGACTATCAAGGATCGCCCGATAAAATTGATTTTCATCATTTTGATAGTGTTACCTCCAAGATCCGGTTTTGAAAACAGCAAAGCATGGCTGAAGGCGTTTAGACTATTAGGGTTTAAACCTCACAACCGTCAGCCTAAACCCCTTATCACCCGAATTTACTATGCCTGAATTGCCTGAAGTAGAAACAACCCTTCGGGGAATCGCCCCTCACGTGACCGATCGCACCATCCTTGAATGTGTATTTAGAACCGCGAAATTACGCTGGCCACTTGATCCCACTCTTTGTCATCTTCTTCC
>JASJGT010000323.1:0-3583 GCA_033791405.1 Desulfuromusa sp. | reverse complement strand
GCTCTTAGCCTGTTACGTCATCAATTCTAGATTCCGGTGCATTCTTCTTGACTGATTCAATACCCTTTTCCATAGAAGCTTTGCCGGAGTAATATTGACTACGACCGATCTCCTGACCATTGGTTGCCTTGAGGATAAAGTAAGGTTTACCTTTGGAATTTTCTCTGCCTTCAAATGCCCCCTCTCTGGCGGAATTTTTTCGAACCGATTCAATACCATTCTCGGCACTTGTCTTCTGCTTATACAATTCACTGGTCAGAATAACTTGCCCGTTGGCAGCCTTCAGGTTGAACATGAATTGTCCGTCTTTTGCTTTTTTTAGTTCGAATTTTCCTGCCATGATTACCTCCAGTCATATGTGAAAATGAAGAGACAGCTATGATTTTTACATATATTACTCAAATTGCAAGCGGACAAGATCACTCCGGGATTTGTTTCCAAAAGTGAAATCCTGATTTTTGAAATGACGAATCTGTGCGATTTATCTCTAGATGAACCTATTGACTATTCAGGAACTGTCCCCAATGGGTCTGGCATTGCTGGGTCAACTCCTAAGGTGGTCGCCATCTGTTCAGTGCTGCGATCCATGGAAAATTCAACCCAAATCGGGAAATGGTCGGAGACCCGTGACGGCAACTGTGTAGATTTGAGTTCCTTATAAACCGCGCCCACAAAATCGATGGATCCAGCCCTCTTGGCGTACATCAAGTCCATCATCCCCATGAACCACGCAATCTGGTCATAGTGAGAGGCTTTTTTCCCAAAGGTGGTCTTCAATTGCATTAACTCGTCAGGGACTCTAAGCCCAGAAGAGGTGAACGCCTTAAACAAGTCGTTGTCGCCTCGCTTATCAATATTGAAGTCCCCGAGCACAATCAGATTGTTGACCTCGGTGTCTTCTCTTGCCCGATCTCGAAGCTCCGTTGCAATGTATTGGGCTAAAGCTTTAATTTCTGGCTCTCGGTCGCTCGATTTTGCTCCAAAAAGTATATGTGTCGTCAATAAAGAAAAGCTCTGATATCCGGATTCAAACCCCACGATATATGGAGTTCGGTCGAACTGATCAACGGGGTTCCCCTCGTCAGTAGGAGGCAGAACTATCTCCCCAGCCAATCCAGAGGGACTGACACGCCGCTTATCATAGATGAAAGCTAAACGTTCGTGGTTCTGATTCGCTCCCTCGGTAATATCACTGAGAATGAGGCCCCAATTAGATCCTAAAAAGTCTTCCAGCAACATCCTGATCGCTGTTGTGTCCCGCTTGACTTCTTGAATAGCGACAACGTCAAATCGCCTGATGACTTCTGCAATAATGGTTAACCCGCGCAGGTTGCGCTTAGGGCTGTTTGGATTTTCCTCCCACTGATTAAAAATCGATCCAAAGTGGAATATGTTCCAGGAACCAATCAACAGGTTTTTGTCTATCACTTTTTCAGGCAAACCAGAGGCTGCAATGCGTCTCCGAAGTCTTGCGACGTCTTCAACCACATGTCGCGGATAATCAGAATACTTCATATTTCCCCCTATCGTGATTATCTATATTAAGCTAGTTCATTATATCATGAGAATGGACTGCAATTGAGGGTAGGTGGGAATTTCTCGAACGAGCAGATGGTTTGATTTTCATATATTACTATATTTGAAAAACAGGCAGAGTTAACGCTCTTCGTGCCAGGATAGTTGTCACCTCTAACTGAACACTTCAATAATATGCAGTCAGGAGGCGCGAGTATCACAATATCTGGCTCGCTATTCTTGAGCCAACTGGATTCGTGCATTAACAGCAGAGAACAAGTGGTCCAAAACGACATTGCTTCAAGTATAACGCCGGAAGCCTCGACAGACGCTCTAACCCAGCAACAGAAGCAAAGCCATTGCACTGTTGAAAACCGACCAGCAGAATAAATTGTCACTCAGATCTTTGTCGACAGATGAAAGTTGCAGCGCAGTTAAACTGCCATGCAAGATAAAGCTGCTGATAAGCCATTCGGCAGCAACATTCATTCCGGCATAGGCTGCTGAAAAGAGGATCGGAACTGCAAGTAAGTTGAGTAAAACCAGCGTTCTCGTTTGACTCAGTACTGCCAGGCCAATATAGAGCAATGCTGAGGTCGCAGCCAAAGCTACCAGCAACCGCACCCCGTCACCGGACCAGAGGTTCAATAGGTAAAAACCGCCAGCAATCAGAGCAGTTCCGATAACTTGGATACATCGTACAACCGTACATCTGCAGAACAGATGTTCTGATAAAACATGATCAGTCACTACTCCGTCAGAATTATTCTGTGACGGTGAACATATCTGGCACCACTTATTGAATTCGATGCTTAGTTTATTCATAGTATTCTCCTCTTGACTGAGATTTATAGATCGAACGTTCGTGCTTTAGATCGGTAACCATGAACCTTTAACTTATTGTTTTGATGTTAGTTATGAAACATGGTGTCTACGAATCAAACTTTTTTATATTTGTTAAATAACTGATCGAGTGCGACTGATTTGCGTGTATCTATCTCTTCAGAATGCAGTAAATGGTGATAGAGATGAAATCCCAACAGCAGGGAATAGAGTTCAAAGACAAATTGGTCACAATCGATGTCCTGACGGAACTCTCCGGTCTTGATCGCTGAGCGTGAAACTTTACGCAGGATCCCTATCCAGACCTTTTGTTGCTGTAACAGGAAGGTTCGAACGATGCCCTTCCGATTACTGAATTCATTACTGGCGGTAACGAAAAGACAACCTCCGGCGCGACTGGAGGCCCATTTGACCCAGTTATTTACCAACGCTCTGATCCGCGGGATGCCTGCTTCTGTTTGCAGTGCCGGCTTCACAGCGGTCTCAATGAAAATACTTGCACCATACTTGAGAATTTCAACCTGCAAGTTCTCTTTCGACTGAAAGTGAGCAAATAGACCACTTTTCGACATTTTGGTCGCTTTGGCCAGAATGCCGATGGTCACCCCTTCCAATCCGAGTTCACTCGCCATGGCGAGAGCCGTATCGAGAATTGCGCTTTTTGTTTCATCTCCCTTAGTCATGTGAAAAGGATAGAACGTTCGTACTAATCTGTCAATGGGGCAATTTAAAAGCAATTTCTCTCTTTAATTCAACGTCTTCTTACAGAGGACAGAAATCCAAGGCAGCGTCTCTTGCAGCTTGGCCGTGGGGCTAGACGTTATCAAACAGAGGTAAGGGTCCAGTCTGTTGCGTTACCCGAAAATATAATTACGTTGAGGCAGAACGGCAAATTGCAGAGACTCTGCAAAGCAAGACACTCATACGGGCGCGATTATCAAATCTTAGACGTTGTGGAAGGGTGAAATCCCTCGAACGAGCAGATGGTGAAATTTAAAATGTGACTATATTTGACACACCTCTTCCTGAATAGACTGATTGACTTGTTGCGTGCGCAACGGCAGTCAGATAGTGCGATAATGAAGACATTGGAGATTTTAGGTTTGCTAACCCCAGCAAGGAGGTTTGCCTATCGAAATTACGCCCGATTCAATGATGAGTGCTACACTGCAACCGGCGACCATTGAGCGCCGGAAGAGCCCGTGATCAGGGAAACTCGCAGAAT
>JASJGT010000322.1:0-4309 GCA_033791405.1 Desulfuromusa sp. | reverse complement strand
ACTAATTAATTGTCAACTTATTAACAACAATTCCGGGGATACCATATCTGATCTTTGACATTATCACCCTCCCTGCTAAAATTCATTTGTATCCTGACAAGCTGGTCAAGGTTGCTCCATTGCTGGATCTGGTGACCGACGAGGGCAGCTTCCTATCGCTATCATCAGCGGATGAACACAACCTACTCCTCCGGCATGAGCGCATTGTCCTCCCTATGGCTTTTTACTGGTTTATCGAAAATCTTTCCAAAAAAGAAGAGGAGCAAGAATCGAAATGGAATCAATTAACGTACATGATGCGCCAGATGCCATAGGCCCATATTGTCACGCAATGAAAGTAGGAAGCTTAATCTTCTGCTCAGGCCAAACACCACTTGACCCAAAGACGATGAAGTTGGTCGGAACGAACATCGAGGAACAGACAAGGAGGGTCTTAAAGAATTTATCTATCGTTTTAGCAAACAAAAATTTAACGCTAAAAAATATCGTCAAAACTACTGTGTACTTAAAAGAAATGACTGATTTTCAAGGTATGAATAGGGTCTACGAAGATATATTCGAAGGACACAAACCAAGTCGAACAACAATTTCAGTAAAACAAAATCCACTAGATGCGTTGGTCGAAATAGAATGCATAGCCGAACTGAAACCATAAAAATACTTAAGAAAAATGGGTGCGAAATAAAAGGACATTGATTGTGCGTTATTTCATCTTTATTGCTTTTATGTTGCTTGCGGCTTGTGATAACCAACCTAAAAATATTGCACTGGGGACGTTGGAGCGAGATCGTATTGCTCATACTGCAACGGCTAACGAAGTCGTAGTAGCACTGCCTGTTGCACAAGGTAGCGAGGTAAAACAAGGGACCCTGTTAGTAAAGTTGGATGACACGCTGCAAAAAGCTCTGGTCAGAAAAGCTGAAGCCGAGGTTGCTCAGGCTGAAGCCAATCTCGAAAAGTTACGTAGCGGAGCTCGAGTAGAAGAGATAGCTGCAGCAAGGGCTAAAGTAGCGGGGGCAAAAGCATCATTGGTTGAAAGTGAGGCAAATTATCAACGCTCACGAAATCTGATAAAACAAAAAGCCATCAGTAAAGCAACTCTGGATAAATCTCTGGCATCGCGTGATGTCAACCTTGCCAGTTTACAGACTGCCCAACAACAATTACACGAGTTAACGAGCGGTACACGTAATGAGGATTTGCGTGCAGCTGAAGCACATTTAGAGTCCGTTATTGCGACCTTGGCAATTGAAAATAAAAAGTTATCTGATTTAGCTATCCTGGCGACCCGTGATGGGATTCTCGACAACCTTCCCTGGAATCTTGGTGAGCGAGTAACCATAGGAAGTCCTCTGGCAATAGTGCTTGCGGGCAAAGCACCTTTTGCCAGAATTTATGTGCCCGAGCCTTATCGCATAAACATAAAAGTGGGTGATACATTAACCGTGCATGTTGATGGTCTTGAAAAACCAGTTGTGGGTCATTTGCGCTGGATTGCTACTGAACCTGCCTTTACACCTCATTATGCTCTAAATCAGAAAGAACGTTCACTGCTGATGTATTTAGCCGAAGTGCAGTTACCTGACAGCGAAGCTTATTTACCTAATGGGGTCCCCGCACAAGTTGAATTACCATGAGCCAATATGTCATTGAAGCTTCAAAATTATGCCGGAATTTTGGTGATCTGAAAGCGATACAAAATCTTGACCTTGAAGTTGAAAAAGGTCGGATTTATGGTTTTTTAGGCCCCAATGGTTGCGGCAAAACCACAGCCATCCGCTTATTAACCGGCTTATTAAAACCAAGTTCTGGAGAGATCCAGGTGTTAGGTTTCAAGCTGCCACATGATGCTGAAAAACTGCGCTTACACATTGGTTACATGACCCAGAAATTTTCACTTTATGATGATTTAACAGTCAAAGAAAACTTACAGTTTGTCGCAAAAATATATGGCCTGTCAGGCAAGCAACAAAAAACGCGTATCGAAGAGTTGTTAGATATTTATGGTTTAAATCATCAAAAAAATCAGCTGGCAGGTAGTATGAGTGGGGGGCAAAGACAGCGCCTCGGCCTATCCGCTGCCACCTTGCATAAACCCGAGCTGCTGTTTTTAGACGAGCCAACTTCAGCCGTTGATCCTGAAAATCGCCGTGAATTCTGGGAGCAACTGTTCGATCTGAGTGATCAAGGCATCAGCATACTGGTTTCAACCCACTATATGGATGAAGCGGAACGTTGTCATAAACTGGCAATATTAGAAGAAGGCATTAAACGTGCGGACGGCTCGCCAGAAGAATTAATGCAAGATATGGGCGCACAGGTTGTGGAGATAGCATCGTCAGATCTGCGCCTGCTAAAACAGGAATTATTAAAACTGTCCGATATCATTTCTGCCGCCCAACTCGGCGCACGTTTGCGAGTCCTGGTCAAAAACAGTATTAGTGATCCGTTAGCTTTTTTAAGCCAGCAACAGAGTGTCAATTCTAAAGCGAGTTTATCTCTGGTCAGACCAAGCCTGGAAGACGTGTTTGTTACCTGCACCAATGAGAGTAGACAATGAGTGCTTTATTGAGAATTTATGCCATCCTTAACAAGGAGCTCACCCAGCTTAAACGTGACAGAATGACATTTGGTATGGTGATTTTAATTCCGTTAATACAACTGATGTTATTTGGCTATGCCATTAATACCAACATCCGCCATATACCCGTCGGCATAGTGGATCAAAGTGAAACAGGCTTAAGTAGAGCGTTGATCCAAACCATCAGTGCGACCCAAGTGGTAAAATTCACGGAACATTATATTAACGTACAACATGCTGAAGCAGCGATTGCAAGTGCCGAGGTTCGTGCTGTTCTGGTGATACCAAAAGATGTAAGTCAACGCTTGGTACGCCATCAGACCGTTGGTCTGGGATCACCCCCTTCAAGCGATGAAGAAACCAGTCGCCCTATTGCACAGTGGGTCGTCGATGGTTCAGACACAATGATAGCCTCCGCGATAAAAAGCCTCAGAAATATGCCCTTGGCTGAGCTACTCAGTAAACCTGTCAACCGTACGACACCAACCTTTGAAGTCACCCTGCTGTATAATCCTGAACAACGTAGCGCAGTGAATATTGTTCCCGGCCTAGTCGCGGTTATTTTAACAATGACCATGATCATGTTTACCTCAGCCGCTATTGTGCGTGAACGTGAACGGGGTAATCTGGAAATGCTGATAACGACCCCGGTCCGTTCAATTGAATTAATGCTGGGAAAAATCATCCCCTATATGTTTATTGGTGCATTACAAGTCACAATTATCTTAGGTTTGGGAAATTTGGTATTTAATGTCCCTATAAATGGTGGTTTATGGCAATTAGCGGGGGCAACATCATTATTTATTACCGCCAGTCTTACGTTAGGTTTAGTCATTTCAACTATTGCCAAAAACCAGCTGCAATCGACACAGATGACAATATTTATATTGTTGCCCTCAATACTATTATCCGGTTTTATGTTTCCCTATGAAGGCATGCCCGAAGCAGCGCAATACATAGCAGAAATTTTGCCCGCGACCCACTTTGTACGTTTGATACGTGGTGTGGTATTACGTGATGTAGAAATAATTAACATGACATATGACGTATATTGGTTGGGCTTGTTTACTTTAGCAGGCTTGGCCGTGGCGTCTTTAAAGTTTAAGAAAAATCTGGATTAGCATATTTTTTTTGGGGCAAACTTTCATGGCAAAACCATTTTTTCAACTTCGCCATGACCTGGTATTTTGGCGTAATCTTGTGCAGGCCGGTTTTCTGACCTGGTGCCTCTACCTGGGTTTTCGGTTTTCCCGTTTTGTTGAACACTTTGTCAGCAAAGGTGAAGCCCCTTTTGTTTCCCGCCCTCCAGGTGTTGAGGCCTTTCTACCGATCGGCGCGCTGGTCAGTCTGAAAAACTGGCTGTTAAACGGCATTATCGACCCTGTTCATCCCGCTGCACTGGTTCTGCTTCTCACCTTCCTCGCGATGGCTCTGTTAACGCGAAAATCTTTCTGCTCTTGGATCTGCCCAGTGGGAACGCTTTCGGAGCTGCTCTGGCGCAGTGGCGAACGCCTGACCAGCCGTAGGTTAAAGCTCTGGCGCTGGCTGGATATCCTGCTCCGTAGCGCAAAATACCTGCTGCTGTTCTTTTTCCTCAAACTGATTTTATTCGGGATGCCCGCCCAAGCTCTCAAAGGTTTTTTATCCACCCCCTATTGGGCGTTCAGCGACGTTAAGATGCTGCACTTCTTTACAAAACCCTCGCTTCTCAGCATTGTGATTATCCTG
>JASJGT010000321.1:0-2620 GCA_033791405.1 Desulfuromusa sp. | reverse complement strand
GGATCATCACCAGAAAATGGTGTTCGACCGGTCAGTAAATGATAAAGAACACAGCCCAAACTATAGATATCAGAAGCTGTCCCTGGCGCTTCCCCACGTACCTGTTCCGGACTCGTGTAATGAGGATCAACTCCGGATTGATAATCCAGTTTGACCAGTTGAGTTAAAGAAAAATCTGCAAGGTATGGAGAATTATCATCAAAATAAATAGTTTCTGGAGATAGATTGCCATGCCGGAGATCAGCGCTATGTGGAATACTCAAGCGATCGGTAATTCTTTTAGTTAGCTCAAGGCATTGCCGCATGGAAAGACCGGTATTGAGGATCTGTCTCAACGGTATTCCTGGGGGAAGGGGATAAAGGCAGGCCAGTTGACCCCCTATCTCCCCGGATTTTATCGGAATTCCAATGCCGGGGAAAGTCTGTCCCGCAAGCCAGTCAGCCTGATCAAGAAAGTATTGTCGGTTTTTCTGTTCAAGCGGCGGATCGGAGTGAACCAGCAACAACTTTGCAGCAGTAGAATCGGAACAATTGACAAGATAACTGTGATAAATACTATTTTCTGAGAGCGGTTTGACAATCTGACAATCAAAAATAGTGTGGCCACTTTCCAGCATACAGACCCTTTGAATAACAAATTAAAGATAAAATAAAATTAGTTTTTCATAATACGCATAAATACCTTAAAATGCTAGGGAAAAGTTGGCACAATTCCTAATCCAAGGGTTTCATGAAAATCACTTATGATATTCATATTCTGCACCGCTTGCCCTGCAGCCCCTTTGACAAGGTTATCAATAGCCGTAACAACAATGACCCGTCCAGTACGCTGATCACTAACTATTCCTATATCGCAGAAATTTGTACCCCGGACAAAAGCTATATTAGGGAGCTGCCCTCCTGGCATTATCCGAACGAAAGGGTCATTTTCATAACGTTGCTGATAAAGTGCAATCAACTCCTCTGAAGATTTATCCTCCAACAAATCGGCATAGCAAGTGGAAAGAATTCCTCGATTAACCGGCAACAAATGGGGGGTAAAATTCAGTCGGATATCACACTTGGCCAATCCAGCCAATTCTTGTTCAATCTCTGGAGTATGCCGATGACTGGCAATTCCATAGGCTTTGAACCCTTCATTGGCCTCACAGAATAAACTCCCCAACTTGACTCCACGCCCTGCCCCGCTGACTCCTGACTTACTGTCAGCAATCAGACTGTTCGGGTCAATCAACTGTTTTTCCAGTAAGGGAGCAAAGGCGAGGATAACACTGGTCACATAACAACCAGGATTAGCGACCAAACGAGCAGAGCGCAGCTGATCTGTATAGAGTTCGGGCAGCCCGTAAACTGCTTCCGCAAACAGTTCTGGACTACTGTGGGTCTGGTACCATTGCTCATAAACAGCCTGATCTTTCAAACGATAATCAGCCGACAGATCGACTACTTTGCATCCTGCAGCAAGAAAACCGGGGACAACTTCCATGGCGGTCTTGTGAGGCAGTGCGGTGAATACCAGATCAGCACGCTTTGAAATTGAAACAACATCAAGTGGCTCGCAAACCAGCTCACAGAAACCGCTTAAAGATGGAAACACTTGATTGATCGGCAACCCCTCGTGCTGTCGTGAGGTCACGCAGCAGATTTCAACTTCCGGGTGTCCAACCAGAATCCGCAATAACTCAACACCGGTATAGCCACTGGCTCCAACGACAGCAACTTTCAACATAGAGAACTCCTCATTCAAGGCAGAATATATTATAGTTCAGTATATACAAAAAAAGGGAAACCCTTTTGGGTTTCCCTTTTTATTCGAATCCAGCAGATAATTGCCAATAATACAATTAACGCTTGGAGAACTGGAAACTCTTACGGGCACCTGCACGGCCGTATTTCTTACGTTCCTTAATTCGGCTATCGCGAGTAATGAACCCGGCCTGCTTCAGAGTTGCGCGTAGATCTGGATTAACTTCCAGCAGAGCTTTGGTAATACCGTGCTTGATTGCACCAGCCTGGCCAGAAATACCACCACCTGAAACATTGACGGAAATATCAAATTTTCCTAGATTATCAGTCAACTCCAATGGTTGACGAATCACCATCTTGGAAGTTTCACGACCAAAGAAAACATCCAGAGGACGTTTATTGACAACAATCTCGCCAGTGCCAGGTTTCATCCAAACACGGGCAATTGAGGTTTTTCTTTTGCCAGTTGCATAGTACTTCTGCTCAGCCATCTAGCTATCTCCTAGTATTATAACTTCAGTTCTTTAGGTTGCTGGGCGGCATGAGGATGTTCTCCACCGGCATAAACCTTGAGTTTACGAAACATTGTACGACCTAATGTATTTTTCGGCAGCATGCCTTTTACTGCGTTTTGAATCAACATTTCAGGCTTTTTTTCAAGTAATTTCCCAGCGCTGATCTCCTTGATGCCACCCTGCCAACCGGTATGGTGATAATACTTCTTATCCGCCATTTTGTTTCCGGTTAACTTGACCTTCTCAGCATTGAGAACAATAACAAAATCTCCAGTATCAACACTTGGAGTATAAATTGGCTTATGCTTACCACGCAGAACACGAGCTATTTCAGTTGCAGCACGACCAAGAACAACATC
>JASJGT010000320.1:0-3876 GCA_033791405.1 Desulfuromusa sp. | reverse complement strand
CATCCTCAACAGCAGTTCCAGAGCTTGGGCAAAGGTTGCCTGTTCCAAAAACAGAGTGGTTTTGTTGCTGCGCACATCCTCATCCAGAATAAAATTAATTCCGGAAAGTTTAGTCAAAATATCAAACACATCCGGTATTTTTGTGGCACGAAAGTTTAAATTGATCGGCGCAGTCGATGTCACCTCAAGCTCTATCCCATCGACCAGCGCGTATTGGCTCTGCTTGATTTTTTCTTTGAGCTGTAGAGCCAGTTGATAATCAGGGAGAATTGAGAGAGCGGTATCCACCGCTTCTTTGGCTTGTGGCTTGCGATTTGCCTGCAATAAAGCTTGTGCTTCTTGAACCAATTTTTCTACCTGGAGATAATTGCGCGCAGTCTTCAGGCCATCGAATGCCGCATACATCGAACCATCAAGTTCCGTTGCCAGTTGATATTCCTGCAGAGCATTCAAATACTGCTGCTGCGCAACAAAACTATCCCCCTTACTTTTATGCTCAAAAGCCGCTTTGTTCCTGGCACTGTTCAGCTTCAAGCGATATTCGTGACTCGCTGGATTACTTTCAACCGCAGTCAGATATTCAATGACCGCCTGATCATAACTCTGCTGTTCCAGAGCCTGATTTCCTTTGGTGAAAGACGCCTGGCCAGCGACACAGCCGGATAAAAGCAACAACAGCAGTAACAGAAGGGAAAAACGCATCCAGCTATTGCCGATGATCTTTCGCATTGTCGTGGCATACTCATCACTGTAACGCATCATTATTCAATCCTTTTATCCTCTTATTTAGAAAATATCCCGGGGCCGGTTGCTGTTCTGGTGACGGTACTGGTTTCGGTTTATCCGGAGCCAGTTGCTGTTCTGGTGACGGTACCGGTTTCGGTTTATCTGCGCCCGATTCTTGCGGTGTTTCAAAATTAGGCCGATCCGACTGCAGCTTGACAGTTGGCAACCTCTGAGTTTTCACTTCGCCCAGTGGCAGAACAATCTGCTGGCCCGTCTGTCTGTGGCCAATCGCTATCTCCCTGGCACTGATACTACGAACAACCAGATCCTCAGCAAAGGCTACGCCTGGCTTGACCAGATAGATTTCACCCTGTCGCGAAGATAGAAAGACCGTATAATCTCCAGCTTTATTCAGAAATCCCAGAACATTCAGCGGTGGGATTGGAGCCGGACCGCGTGGTGGGATGACCACCGGAACAACTGTTTCTGGTCGTTCCACCCGCTTTATTACCTTTGCAATCCGACGAGGAGCAGGACGCGGCTTTTTTGCCACTTTCGGGCGTAAATATAACGGGCCGAACAGGTTTTTCAGCGGTGGTTGGTAGGGGTTATCCCCGCCACCGGAGAAATCAAGATCGGCAATCGTCGGAAAAACTGCCGTCGCAGCATTCTGCTGCGGTCGCTTCGTCTGCCGCTGTGCGCCCTGCCCGGGGTCAACGCTGCGCTGTTTCGGTATGGCAATCCAGGCATAGATAACCGCCGCACAGAGGATAACCAGTAACATGAGCACTATCCGGGAACGACTCACGCGGCCTCCCCTTGAAAATAGGTTACCAGCTCGATCCTCAAATCCACCTGTTCCTTACTCTTTTTTCTCGATGAAGCCCCTGACAGGGAGATTTTTTCAACCAGAAGAATCCGCGACGCATTCTCCAGCAGATGAATAAACTGCTTTACCTGGGAATAACTCCCCTTGACAGAGAAGCTAACTCCGTAGTGCAGGAACCCGGTTTCTTTCTCCTGTTTGGGCTGATAACTGACTTGATGAAGTTCCAGACCAGCCTGCTGTGACCAATCGAACAGGTCACCGAGAAAGACTGAAAATTCGGTTGATAATGGGATCCTCTGATTGAACCGCTGCAGGTTTTTATCCATCTGTTCTGCCGTAGACACGGGAACACCACTGTTGGCAAACTCCATCTGTCGTTGCCTGACATTTTGCTGTAATTGGGATTGCGCTGTTCTCAACGCCAGCAAGTCCGGCTCTACCACCCAGCGCTGTCCGGCATAAGTGGCTAAAACACAGAGCAGTAGAACAAGCAGCACAATGAGACGGATGCGGTTCTGTTCCCAGACAGCGGCAAACAAGGGATATTGTTCCAGCATCAGAAGACCCCTTCCAGGTTGATAGAAAAGCTCAAGGCCGTTTTTTTTCCTCCCAGGCCATTATCAACCTCAACTTCCGCCTGATTTATCAGGTAGACCTGGTTGAATTGTCCGGTCTGCAAATTGTCGATCAGCTCCTGTAATTTTATTAAATTTCTGGCTGCCCCGGTCATCACCAGGCTGTTCTTGTCATAGTCAGGATTGAAACTGCGCAAGCTTACGCCATCCGGCAACATTGTTTCCATCCGATCAAACAGTGCTGTCCAGCGAAACGCATCGCGCTGAAGCAAGGCGGCCGCCTGATCATAAGCCTGCTGCTGTTCAGCCAGCTTTCCCGGGGTCATACGTGCTGGCAGTTTGCCCCCCAGTTGTTCTTGTAATGAAGCAAGATGGGCCTGATACTGCTGGGCCAGTTGACGGTTTTTGAGATAAACGTTCCCCTGCATGATCAGGACAATGAACAGAAGCAGAATAAGCCCGGAAAGAATCAGTTTCAGGGCGTGCTGATTAATGTGTCGCTGACTGGCAAGATTGATTGACAACTTCATTTATGCCACCCTCTGGATCATCCGCTCGGCAACTCCGAGAGCGGCCGCCATACCGTTGGCTTGTGCTCCGGTGAAAGCCAGCTGATGGCCATTCATCAATTTGCTTACCGGAGAAATCAGCCATTGGATCTCCTGATCAAAAACGGAAGCCACCGCAGTAAACAGTTCTTCCCGCTCTTGCCAGTCGGAATGCAAATAGACTGGGATACGATTGAATGTTGATTGCTCATTCCGGTAGTTCACCAGTGACCGACTCAGCTCTTGAAAGATCTGTTGTGGTTCCAGGCTGGTTGATCGAAGTCGACAAAAGTCCAGGACCTGATTAACAAAAACCAGAATACTGAGCTGACCGCCATCGACTCCTAGTAAGATAAAATCCCGACCCAAATCAATTTTTGTCCGGTAGGCATTATAAAGAGCCAGTGAATGAAAATCGACAACTGCCACTGCATATCCCGCCCGTTCCAGCAGTTTTTCATATTCGGTCAGGACATCCTGAGTCATCACCGCAGCAAGAACCCTTTTTTGCCCCGATTCATACTCCTCCAGAACCTGAAAGTCCAACGCAACTTGATTTGTTTGAACCGGGAGGCGATCCTTTAAGTGCCAGCGGATAATTTCAGCCCCTTCAACCCGATTTTTAAAAGGAGTTTCGATGTCCAGCAGGAACAATTGTCCGCTATGATCAGGCAGCGCAACAGCAATGCGATTATCTCGTTTTGCTAGCGGATCCAACAGCTCCTTGACCGCTTCGACAAAGAGTTCCGGTTGTGCCACATTCGCCTTCTGAAAACTTGGCTGTAAAACAGTTTCTGCCATCGCCAGCATCTGGCCACCAACCAGGGCAATATTCTTACCCCGGCGTTGAACAGCCAGCGCCCGCAGCCCCCGCTGTTGAATTTCTAATCCTAGATAGGTTCTGTGCAGCATCGTCCTATCCTTCGGCAAAGGTGACGCGATCAATTTCGCGGAAAGTTGTTTCGCCTCGCAGGACTTTATCCAGCGCAGCTTGTCTTAAAAAGACCGTGCCATCCGCTTGTGCGCGTTTTTTCAACTCAGATACCGGTGTTTTCCCGGCGATCATTTCACGCATTTCATCATTCATTTCCAGCAGTTCAACTATCGCACTGCGTCCTGAATAACCGAGCCCATTACATTCCTTGCAACCAGGAGCATCCTGAAAATTGGCAGTGGCGCACTGTTCATCAGACAATCC
>JASJGT010000319.1:0-6315 GCA_033791405.1 Desulfuromusa sp. | reverse complement strand
ACTGAAAAACGAAAGGCACTCCGGGAAGCAACCGAATTACGGATTGGAATTCTAACTCAAAGGCAAGTCAATCTTGATGAAGAACGGGAAGAATTAGCAGAAGAGTTGCTCAACTTTAGTGTCGATGAGCACCCGACCGCAAATCCACAAATCAATATCCTCAGCACACTGAAAGAAGGGGTCGCTATTGAACTCGGTGAAACCAGCGATAAAATTAAAACCGAGATCTCTGGACCCGTTTCAATTGTTGAAAATACTGAACAGGGAGGATTTCGCTATTCAACCTATTCTCCTCTCAAAATCGGCGCAGAGAAGATTGGAGGGGAAACACTCTCCGCAGGTAATGCGAAAAAAGCTTGATCGCCAGGCAACGGAGAGGTTACTCCCTCTTTTTTTCCATGCGGGCAACCACCTTGGCCGCTGCTTGGTTTGCAGCGTGAACACAATCGTTCAGACCCACCCCGTAAAAAGCATTTCCGGTCAGAATTAAATCGGGAGAGCCCTGTAGAGATTCTTCCAACTCCTGCAGCCGTTGTGCGTGGCCGCGAGTATATTGTGGGATAGCGTGGCGATGGCGAAATATTTTTACAAAATCTGGCTCACACTCGATCTTCATAATCTGTTTCAAATCATCCATCGTCCGGGCTTTCACTTCATCTTCAGAAAAATCAATCGCAGCAGAATTCGCAGCCCCTCCCATCATCGAACGCAATAACACCATCCCTTCCGGGGCACGATGAGAGAAAATACTGGAGTCCCAAAGGGTTCCCAGTGTATTGCACCCTTCTGCTTTGGGAATCAGATAACCAAAACCATTCAGATCAAAAGAAATCTGCTCCCGCTGATAGCCAAAACAAATCACATTCATCGTCGCATAAGGAATCTGTCGGAGAATCGTGGAACTTTTATCATTCAATTCATCCAGCATATTGGCAACGGCATAAGCGGGGGCCGCAGTAACAACCATGTCCACCTCAAGCTGTTGCCCATCATCCAGGTTGAGGATGAAACCATCCTCTTTCTGCTCGATTTTTATGACCCCATGACCGGTTACAACTTTGCCGGAAAGGGCAGCAGAAACCCCATCGGTCAAATTCTGAATACCGCCACTAAAAGAGGTCAAAACACCACCAGGTCCGGCGGCACTGGCAACAGCCTTTCCAGCTTTGACTTCAGCACGTTTCTTTTTAGCCAATCTCAGCATCGCCTTGATCAGCCCACCATATTCCTGTTCCAACTCATAGATACGTGGAAAGCAGCTCTTCAAACTCATAGTTTCCGGATCACCAGCAAATATTCCTGAAACCATTGGTGAAATCAATTTATCGAGAGCTTCACCACCCAGCCGACGTCGACCAAATTCAGCAAGGGTTTCATCGCCCCCGCTTTGACGCTTTGGAATCACCATTTCTCCAGCAAGGCGGAACTTACCGGGCCAGGAGATCAATTTTGATTTGAGAAAAGCAGACCCGTTTTCAGGCATTTGGTGAAGAATCTTCTCAGAATAGATAAATCTTTTACGAGCATTATCATCAGATCGCAGCAGTTGTTGATCAATCTGTAGCTGCCGACACAGATCCAGAGTCATTGGTTTATTATCAAGAAAACCGTTCGGACCCCACTCACAGAGGAAGCCATCTTCCTGAATAGACCAGATTTTTCCCCCAGTACGGGGTTCTTTTTCTATCACCAAGGTTTCTACTTCAAGTTCAGCCTGTTTCGCCTGTTGTTCAATTGCGTAGGCTGTCGCAAGCCCGGAAATCCCTGCTCCAATAATTCCGATACGGGTCATCTTGACTCCTCAAGAAGGGGTAAAAACAATAATCTAATCAATATCTTAGTCTGGCAGGAAAAATGGGTCAAGGGGGCGATAAGAAGCCTGGATATTCAAGTTCACGGAAATCGTTCAGAGGGAGAACAATCCCGCCAAACGTTTTACTCACAAACCTGAATAATTGCTGAAGGAGTTAGCTGTTAAGAAAATTTTGAGAACAACTTCCCGGAGATGACATTCAGCGGATTAGAACGCTGCAGAAATGGAAACAGCATGCGGCGGCGGTTGCTGATGCTTTCAAGTTTGCGCAACAACAGTGGATGGCGCTGGCAGCGAATACCCCGACGAAAAACCTGCTCCGCCTTTTTTTCGTAACCAGCTGCCATATAAATCCGACCTAAATTGAGATAGATCAACGGATGGGTTCGATCAGCCTGCAAAGCCTTATTGGATAGTTCCAGTGCTTTTTCGAACGCTCTTTGCTCATGAGCGATACAATAGCCGTGATAAGAAAGAACCAAGGGGGACATTTTCTCAGAGCCAACCTGATTGAACAGGCGTAACGCCAAAAGGGTATTGCCCTCCTCCGCCGCCTTGATTCCTTCTTCGATCAAAGCCCCATAATGTACGTTATCAGAGTGTCCTGTCATAATATCTTCCCCGCCGGCTAAAGTGCCTAATAAATAAGCCATTTTACAACATAACCCATATTCTATCAGTTGCAAGATAATGTTCAAAGAAAATTTTACCCGCTTTGTTTCAATCCACCCAATGGCCTCCCTTCAGCTTCCCCTTGACGTTGCACAAAACGGCTCCTATAGTGGTGTTTTAATCAAGAAAAATGGAGGAACGTGAAGCATGGCAAAGGACTATTATTCCGTACTTGGTATAGAAAAAACCGCCGATGCGGCAACGATAAAAAAAGCTTATCGCAAGCTGGCACAAAAGTACCACCCCGACAAAAATCCGGGGGACACTAAGGCCGAAGAGCAATTTAAACAGCTCACTGAGGCATACGCGGTCTTATCCGACCAAGAAAAACGTCAACAATACGATCAATATGGTGATGCCGATTTCCACCAACGCTTCAGCCAGGAAGACATTTTCCGCAATATGAATATGGGTGATATCTTTGGTAGCTTCGGTGGCGGCCGGGGCGGAGAGGACCTCTTCAGTCAGTTATTTGGCGGAGGAGGCCGGGGACACACGCAAAGACCCCCAGCCAAAGGGCAGGACTACTCGATGCAAATCAGTATCCCATTCCGGCTGGCAGTTCAAGGTGGTGAAAGACGCATTGATTACCGCAATGACGGCAAAGTTGAGCAAATTAAAGTACGCATTCCACCAGGAATTGAGAAAGGAAGTAAATTACGTGTAGCCGGTAAAGGGGGTACTCACCCAAATGGCGGCTCACCAGGAGATCTTTACCTACAGGTCGATATTGAACCAGATCCGATATTTACTCGTGATGGGCACGATCTTCTGGTCAGAGCGGAGATCCCCTACAGCGGCATCTGCTTGGGAACCTCAATTGAAATCCCAACTCTTGATGCTCCCAAACGGGTCAAGATTCCAGCCGGAATGCAACCTGGCCAAAAGATCAGATTACGGGGATATGGCGTAGCAACTTCGGGAAAAAGACCAGCTGGGGATCTGTATGCGATCATCGAAGTTATCGTTCCCAACAATTTAAGCCCAGAACAAAAAGAACTTTTAGAGCAGCTCAAAGTTGTAAATCTCTAGTTTTCTTATCATCTTAGTACATTAAAAAATATTGAGGCCTGCTCAAAAATCTTTTAAACCCTTCAGGCAGAAAAACGGTATTCAGCTTGCAGATGAATCAATATCCAAGCTATAATGGATCGCTTTATTAAATCAGACTCTGTCATATATGAAGGTAAGCGGTGACTGAACGTAATTCCAACAGCAACTTTCGACTAATTTTTTTATTAGCAGTGTTTCTGCTTCTTTGTGGGGGGGTACAATCTGCCTTTGCCTGCCTGTTGCCAGAAAATCAAAGCTACAATTCCGAAATCAGGGTTGACAGTTGTCATTTGGTGGTTGCTCAGAAAGAAATCCCCCCTTGCTGTCAATTTGAATCATGCCACCAAACAGTCCCTCAGAAACGCGATCTGGGTAGCCCGGAATATCACAATCAACTCAAAGACTCACATTCTCTGGCTCATGAATCACGTTCGCTGACTCCCCTATTAAAGGTTGGTACACCGTTTTTAACTAAACACATTTTTCTGCCACAATTGACCTATTTGGCAAGGATACCCCACACATCTCTGCAATCCCTTCATAGTCTCCGTACCATCGTTCTTCTAAATTAAAATTCTCCGTTATCAATCGGTTGACGTCAGCCAGTATCACTGGCTATATTGACCAAATCTGTCATCTATTCTGACAGACTGCATTAAATAGGAGACTTTCACTTTGACTGAGACAAAAAAATCTTCAACTGATCGTATCTGGGATTTTTTCTGTTCCCTGAAATTGGCCATCATTCTAGTCCTGTTGCTGGCTCTGACTTCCATTATTGGAACAATTATCCAGCAGAATGCTCCGGCAGCTGATTATATCCGCGAATACGGCCAGGCAAATTACGAACTGTTTAAAAATCTGCAATTCATCGATATGTACCATTCAACCTGGTTTATCGGCATTCTAGCTCTATTCAGTGTCAATTTAATCTGTTGTTCGATAAAAAATTTTCCACGGGTCTGGAAGTTCGTCAAGGAGCCAATCCTGGTTGCCGGTTCCGGAATCTTCAAAAGTTCGGCAAACCGAGCTGAATTTAGTTGTAAAACATCAAAACAACAGGTCGCGGAAAACATATCAACCCTGCTGAAAAAAGAGTTTGCTCAACCCACCCAGACCGAGAAAGACGACAAACTCTACCTGTTTGCACAGAAAGGAATCTATTCCAGGTTCGGTGCTTACATCACCCACATATCAATCCTGGTCATCATGGCTGGAGCGGTTATCGGCAATGTCTGGGGCTTCAAAGCCTATGTCAATATTGTCGAAGGAACCTCCGTGGATCAGGTTCGTTCCCATAACGGAACCACAACAATCGACCTTGGTTTTACCGTGCGTTGTGATGATTTCGATGTCAGCTATTACCCGAACAGCAACCGTCCCAAAGATTACAACAGCGACCTGGTCATTCTGGATAACGGTCAAGAAGTTATGCACAAACGGATTGAAGTCAACGACCCACTAACATACAAAGGGATAAAATTTTATCAATCCAGCTACGGACCTGCCGGAAACGCCTTCTTTAAAGTCAAGGCCACTGAAAATGCCACGGGTAAAGTGATGGAACTCAGGGCAGACCAAGGAAAGCAAGTTCCACTTTCGAGCGGCTACTCTTTTTCTGTCACCAATTTCACTGAAAATGATCGCAACTTCGGACCGGCAATGCAACTGTACGTCAACACCCCTGACGGAAAACATGGAGCTCCATTTGTTGTCTGGCAAAATCATCCACAAATTGATGCCAAACGAGGCGGGGCGTTTAGTTTTGCCCTGCTCGGTTATGAGCAACCCCAATTTACAGGCCTTCAGGTTGCCAAAGATCCCGGTGTCAATATTGTCTGGGCAGGCTGTTTCCTGATTGTGTTTGGGTCGCTAACCGCCTTTTTCTTCTCCCATAAGCGGATCTGGATCTGCGTGGAAGAAGAGGGTAAAAAGACTAAAGTTCAGATTGCGGGAAATACGCACCGGAATCAACCGGGCTTTTCCCTGGCCTTTGACGAGCTGCTGCAGAAAATCGAAGCAACTGCCAAAAATGAATCCCAAAAGAAGGAGGGATAACTCATGGATAGTGGACAATTATTTAACCTGACAACCGTTGCCTATTTTGCCGCAATGGTCCTGTTTTTTGCTTACATTGCGACAAAAAACAATAAGGTTGCCCTAGTGGCAACGTTGACTGCGCTGGTTGGATTTTTGATCCAGACAACAGCGTTAGGCCTACGGTGGTATGAATCGTACCAAATTTTGGGCCAGGATGGGCGTGCGCCCATGACTAACCTGTACGAATCGGTGGTCTTTTTTGCCTGGTCAATTCTATTGATTTATCTGTTGATGGACTGGAAATACAAACAACGCACTATCGGCGCTTTTGTTCTACCTATTGCGTTGTTCAGTAAGCTCTGGGGTCAGATGAGCCTAAATTCTTCTATCGATCCTCTGGTTCCTGCGCTGCAGAGTAACTGGCTAACCTACCATGTCGTCACCTGTTTCCTCGGCTATGGCGGATTTGCCGTTGCCTTCGGGGTATCAATTATGTACCTGCTCAAAATTGGTAAAGAGGAAAAGCATCAGGGAGACGGACCAATGGGAGGAATCCTTGGGATGTTCCCACCAACCAAGGTTCTTGATGACATGAATTATAAGGCAATCATGATCGGCTTTCCGTTGTTGACACTGGGAATTGTCACTGGTGCCGCATGGGCCTACTATGCCTGGGGAACCTACTGGAGTTGGGACCCGAAAGAAACCTGGAGTCTGATTGTCTGGTTTCTCTACGC
>JASJGT010000318.1:0-5628 GCA_033791405.1 Desulfuromusa sp. | reverse complement strand
AGCTGCCTCTCCAGTTCCGGTAAGCGCCCATGTTTAAGTTCAGCAGCTCGATTCAGATCATAGTCACGTTCTGCCTCGGCAATAGCCAAACGAGTTTGTTCAATCTTTTCACGCAGCTGTTGGACGCCACGGATACCACCTTTTTCCAACTGCCATTGCGCCGCCAGAGACTGCTCGCTTGATTTTAGTTCGGCTAACTCTTTCTGCAAAATATCCAGACGCTCACGACTGGCTTGATCTTTCTCTTTTTTCAGGGCAGTTTCTTCTATTTCAAGTTGCATCAATCTTCGAGTGATGGCATCCAATTCAGCCGGCATGGAATCAATTTCGGTACGAATGGTGGCACAAGCCTCATCAACAAGATCAATTGCTTTATCCGGAAGAAAACGGTCGGCAATATAGCGATGGCTCAATTCAGCCGCAGCAACCAGAGCGTTATCCTGAATACGGACACCATGGTAAACCTCAAAGCGTTCTTTCAGACCACGGAGGATACTGATTGTCGCTTCTACATCCGGCGGTTCAACCATTATCGGCTGGAATCTTCGTTCCAGAGCCGGATCCTTTTCCAGATATTGTCGATATTCATCCAATGTCGTTGCACCGATACAGTGCAATTCCCCCCGCGCCAACATCGGCTTAAGCATATTTCCAGCATCGAGAGCACCTTCACTCTTACCCGTTCCAACAATCAAATGTAACTCATCGATAAACAGTAGAATCTGACCCTGGCTATCCTGAACTTCCTTAAGAACCGCCTTGAGTCGTTCCTCAAACTCGCCCCGAAACTTTGCTCCGGCAACCAGTGCTCCCATGTCGAGGGAGAAAACTGTTTTATCCTTCAATCCCTCGGGAACATCACCACGAACGATCCGATGTGCCAATCCCTCAACGATGGCAGTTTTACCCACCCCTGGCTCGCCAATCAGAACCGGGTTATTTTTGGTTTTTCGCGACAGGATCCTGATCACTCGACGGATCTCTTCATCCCGCCCAATAACCGGATCAAGTTTTCCTTTTTTCACCTCTTCAACCAGATCGCGGCCATATTTTTCCAAAGCTTCATAGGTCGCTTCTGGATCTTGGCTGGTCACCCGCTGATGACCGCGAACTTCAGTCAATGCCTGCAACAGTTTGTCGCGATTGATGTTTAGTTTTGTGAAGAGCCGACCAGCAACAGTGCGCTCCCCTTCATCCACAGCTGCTAAAAAAACATGTTCAACACTGACATACTCATCTTTCAACTGTTTTGCCTCTGCTTCTGCCTGAAGCAAGAGGTTGCTGAGTCGCCGACTGGCGTAGAGCTTGCTACTATCCGCTCCCGGGCCACCAATTTTAGATCGAGATTGCAAATCCTGGTTCAAACCGTTGACAACGGCTGAGACATCGATCTCTAGTTTTTTCAGCAACCGCGGAATCAAACCATCCGGCTGCTCACAGAGAGCCAACAGAAAATGTTCACCATCGATTTCTGCATGTCCCAAACGGAGAGCATGAGCTTGAGCTTCCTGTAAGGCTTCCTGAACTTTCTGGGTGGTTCGATTCAGATCAATCATTGTCACTCCTCGCACTTATGTTATTTTATCGGTTCAATGGTCAGCTATTTTAATTATAGCGCTAAAAAACAATTCGACAGAAAAAAAGCCAGGGCGAAATCACCCTGGCTTGATCCTGCGTCAATGCAGGGTTTTAACCGCGATTTTTTTTGGTTTTTCCACCTGTCTTTTCGGTAACCGCAGGGTGAGAACCCCGTCCTTTAGTGCAGCGCTACCAGCATCGGCATCAATCCGTTCAGAGAGCCTGAATTGCCGATAGTAGCCGCATGTTTCTTCATTTTCAACGGCTTTAATTTCTGCTTCAAGAGTTAATACCCCACGGGAAACTTCCAACCCTAATCCTGATTCTGACACACCCGGCAAATCTGCCATCACCACCAACTCTTCTTCGGTTTCATAGATATCTACCGCTGGAGTCAACCGAAGGATCGATTTTGACGGTTCAACTTTATCCACCTGATTTTGCTTCTCACTCGCAACTTGCTGTTCATTCATGATCTATCTCCTCAATTTATTCTGATTATTATTTCCAATCCTGTTCGTTTAACCAAGATTGATAGCAATTTTCTTCGGCAAAGCTGAAGCAGCTTTCGGTAAATTAATCTTTAAAATACCTTGTTTATACTCAGCTTCAATTTTTTCCGTATCAATATCTGTAGAGAGTTGGAGGTTTTCCTCAAATGCCCCACCGCCACGTTCATGACGATGCCAGCGAACATCCTGTGGTAATTCAGGGGTAGAAAATTCACCTGAAACAGTCAGACGACGACCCAGCATACTGATATCAAGTTTTTCGCTATCAAGTCCCGGAAGTGGTGCTTCGACACTAAAACTTTCGCCCTTATCGAGAACTTTAATATTAATTTGTTTTTCTGCAGAACCAAAATCCGGGTTAAAACCGAAACCCCGAAACAGTTGATCCATCTCACGTTGCATGCTTTCCATTTCGGTTACCAAGCGTAATCCAAACATATCCATTTCTCCTCGTTTGATCGTGTTTGATGTTTTTATATCCGGGCAGAGTTACTTCAAAAGGAATGCCAAAACATGGAAAATATTATTATCAATAATATCAGCAGTTTAAAAATCAGAAGGAGGATGACTTCGAAAGTTGCGACGCCACACCTGTTGCAGGGCTCATTAGTGATGCGACAGGTGCGACGTCGCAAAAATTGAAATTTACAGACAGGGGGATGATTTAAAAAAGTGGACTTACTGCCATCATGAAAGATCTTCGCGGGTCAGATTCAGCCGTTGCAGATGACGATAGAGTGTTGCTCGATGAACACCCAAGCGCCTGGCAGTCGCTGAAAGATTTCCAGCAGCTTTCTGGTATGCCTGTCGAATGATATCCTCTGACAGGTCAATCCTCTTACCCAGAATTCGATGTGAGGTATCAACTTGATATGGAGAGTTCTCATTGTTTTGAGAATAAGGAATTGCGACCGGCAAGTTGTGTCGATTTTTATCGGCAGAGGGAATAGTGACAGAACCTGCGAACTGCTGGCGCTCATGAATCCATTCGGTAAAAGCCCGCGCTCCGATTGCCTCGGTCTCCGACTCTACAACCACTCGCTCGATGACGTTGCGCAGTTCACGGATATTTCCAGGCCAAAGGTAAGATTGCAACAAACGAATCGCTTCGCTGGTCAATCGTCGCACCCCTTTGCCATATTTGGTGTTGAACTCCTGCAGAAATAACTCCGTCAACAGGGGAATATCTTCAGATCGCTCACGCAGCGCAGGGAGATGAATCCTTAAAACAGCCAACCGGTGATATAGATCAGCCCGAAAATTCTTTTCTGCAACGGCCTGCTCCAAAGGGACATTGGTCGCTCCGATAAAGCGGACATCGACTTGACGGCTCTTTTCGCCACCAACTCGCTGCACCCGGCCATCCTCTAAAACCCGAAGTAATTTTGTTTGCGTATGCGCTGGCATCTCGCCAATTTCATCCAGAAACAAGGTGCCACCATCTGCGCGCTCAAAATAACCACGATGCTCACGCACTGCGCCGGTAAAAGCACCACGTTCATGGCCAAAGAGCTCCGATTCAAGCAACTGCTCACTAATAGCAGCACAGTTCAGAGCGGCAAAAGGTTTATCGTGACGTGGACTCTCTTCATGCAACGCCTGAGCAACCAACTCTTTCCCGGAACCTGTTTCACCTGTAATGATAATTGCAGCGTCAGAAGCTGCATAGAGACGAATTTTTCTGAAGACTTCATGCATGGCCGGACCACTGCCAACCATATTTCTAAAGCTGTCCTCCTGCCTACTACTGACCGATTCACGTCTCAGGCTGATCCTCACCAACTGTCCAAGATAATCTTCGCTGAGTCCAGCAAATTGGATATCTGCAAGAAACCCAGACTGTTCTGGCGAAAGTCGTAATTTAACCCCAGTCAAATTATGACCCTGCTCTAAAACTTCTGCGGCCAAGCTGGTTATAGATGGTACGGATGAAGGGAAAAGTGCGGATGGAGAACGTCCTCGAGAATGGATAGGTTCAATCTGAAGCCATTGAGCCAACCGCTCCGACAGGCTCTGAACCTGCCATTTATCATGTCCCCAGTTGACCAGAATAATATCAGGAGCAACGGCAGGAAGATGTTCAGAATGATTTACACTTGAGGTCATAATATAAATCAGCGCAGCAAACTTGCCAGATAATCTTCAAGTTCCTGCTGACCCAGCTCAAACTGAGTCAGCTGCACCCCCATCCCCGCTTTATTGGCAAGTCGGATCAAATTTGGAGGAACTTTTTTTGCCCAACGAACCCGACCATAAACAATCACCTGTTGTTCATCTGGCAAGCTTATTTCAATCAACAACTTTGCCCCAGGACGTTCCGGCTGACCAGTAATAATATACAACCCACCAACAGATGCATCACCAGTAAAAGCAACCCGCTTCGGATAATCAACCCCGAACCGAACCTTAAGACGTTTTTTCTTACGTACCGGCTTGCGTTCTGCCTTCATACGATCTTCCTCCACAACAAATAATTTTACATAACCAGGAACTCGTAATACCCCTTAATTTTGATCAACGTTAGAATCATAGCAAAAAATCTATAAAAACACAGGGAAAGTATTAATGAGGGGAATTTTGGCAAGAGAAAATCAATAAGATTATTTTTTCGACTTGAGAATAAGAACGCCTCCAGCAAGAGTGAAAATAGCCCCCACTGATATACCGGCAATGCCGTAAAATTTAGCCCGCTGAATTGAATTTTCGAACGCCAAGGATGCTTTGCCTCCCAACGACTTGGAAAAACTGACTATGCAGTTATTTGGAGTACATGATTTATTGTACTGAAAAATTCCAGCAGTCAAAAGAACAAATCCCAGAAACGTCAGAAGAATCCCAGATATTTTTTTAGTAAACATATTTTATCCATTTTAAGAACATATCGAACCGCCAATTCCCAGAGCATACTAAAAAATTTGTTTCAGCCGACAAGTCCTTATATCACGTCACTGCTGATTTTCAGATTTTTGTCAGGTTATCAGATTATAAATAGCATTGGCGGTACTGAGATTTTTCATCTTATCTGGAGGGAAAGATGCAAAGAAAAGCTCTGATCATAGATGATGATATTTTTTGTCTTGATATTGTAGGAGAATACTTATTAGATCAAGAGTTTGATATTACATCGTCTCTCAAACCCATCTGCCCAATGATTGAACAGAATATAAATACCTGCCCCATGCAAGCACCCTGCTACGACATCGTTCTTTCTGATAATCATATGCCGGAGATGACTGGCTTGGAGTTCTTCGAGCTCCAGAGACAAGGAGGGTGTAAGGTTCCACCTGAGCATAAAGCCCTAATATCTGGGGACATATCCAGAGAAGAGCAGAAAATAGCAAAGGATAGGGGCTATAAGGTCTTTCACAAACCTACCCCGCTTAATCCTATCGATAGCTGGCTTGATGAAGTTTTGGACAATCACGTACAATCACTATATTCAGCAGACCAAAAACCTCATTTCCAATAGCAGAGTAAACTTTTCTACAGTTTATTGAGAAAAACTAAAAAGGGACTTACAGCTCAATGCCGTAAGTCC
>JASJGT010000317.1:0-3799 GCA_033791405.1 Desulfuromusa sp. | reverse complement strand
GATGGACAGTATCAACTGCAACCCGTCAGTGTCATAGATGTTGCGACAGGTTTTGTGACCGCTCTGGACAAACCGGAAACTTCCACCAAAACCTATCAGTGCTGCGGATCAGAGGCCTTCAGTTACGATCAACTTCTTGATTTCATTGCCCAGGCGTTGGGACAAGTAGCGGGTGCACGGACAATCCACCACCCGCTCTGGCTGATGAAACCAATTGTTGCCGCGCTGCAAAACATCTCGATATTCCCCATGACCAGTGATCAATTGCAGATGCTCCTGGAAGGGAATATTTGTAGAGATAACAGCTGGATAAATGATTTGTCTTTAGAACTGCACGATTTTTCAAGCAACATCAAAACTTATTTAAACACTTCTCCCTGAGGAAAAGGTGGCTTCGGGTTGAATGAGGACTTTAAAACACCCCTCTTTGGCAAAGAGGGGCTGGGGGAGATTCGAAAGTACAGGACGAAATACAGCTACTTTTAGCCATGCAAATCATTAACCGGACACTAACCAAGTATTTTTGTGCCACAAACAACAAAACCCCCCAGAAAACTCTGAAGGGCTTTAATTATCAAAGAATAAAAAATCAGACCATCAATAGACGTCTAGTTTTTCATTCAGTAATGATTTACTGGTTGGTTCCCCCCGTTCGTGAGCCATACTTTCAAGCAATACATTCCCACCGATAGCAGCGGTCTTTTTTACCAGCGCTTCAGCGGCTTTTCCATCATGACGGTGAAATGCATCAAGGAGTTTTTCATGTTCAGCAACAGAGATAGCCATCCGGCCATCAACCGAAAGGGATGCCATGCGCAAGCGACTGAACTTCATCCCCAGCTGTTTAATCAAATCGTATAGCTTGCTATTATCAGCGGCTTTAAGGAAGGTATCGTGAAATTCATGGTGGATTTTGTAAAACATTTTCACATCACCATCTTTCGCCAGTTGTTTAAGCCGATCATTGATCGATTCCAGCTTGGCTAATTCTTTCTCCGTGAGGTTCTGCGCCGCCAGTTCTGCAGCATATCCTTCAAGGATGCTCTTGACTGCATAATACTCCTGGACATCACGCTCCGAAAGAGCTGCCACAACAGCCCCTTTACGTGGAATAACAGTCAAAAAACCTTCGGATTCCAACTGGCGAAAAGCCTCACGGATCGGGGTCCGGCTAATACCAAAACGTTCTGCCAGTTCAGGTTCGGCTACCTTTTCCCCCGGCTTAAGGTCTCCCTTAAGAATTGCTTCGCGGATTGTTTCAAGAATCTTTTCCCGCAAAGTTTGATGATGCTCAATCGGTTTGCTTTTCACAACATTACTCTCCACTTAAAATTTTATTGAATTGTATACTGTATACACTTCATGTCAATCTTTATTTGCACGACTGAATCAGTGTGAAATATGCGTCTGATTTCTTGTTTTTTTTCCGCTAGATAGCTATCATCAGAGTTCGAATCAGGAGCAGGCATGGATCCATTGAAAAAAGTTAAGTATTCACTGACAACATTGGCTATTCTTATTGGTGGGGGAACTCTCGGTTACGTTCTTATCGAGGATTGGGGCGCATTTGAATCGCTCTACATGACAATTATTACTCTGACAACGGTTGGATATGGCGAGGTTCACAGACTATCGCATCAAGGACAGATATTTACCATTTTTCTGATTATATTCGGAGTTGGAACCATTGCCTACACGATTGGCTCAATGATTCAGTTTATGGTGGAAGGGCAGCTTTACCAGCTAATGGGGAGAAAAAAAGTGCAAAAACAGATCAGCCGCCTGCAGGGGCACTACATTATCTGTGGCTACGGCCGCATCGGTCGCCAGATCAGTCGCGAGTTTGCATCCAAGCCGATACCATTTATTGTGGTGGAAAGCGACCCTAAACTTTGCCAGCGACTGGAAGAGGATGGATACCTGTTTATAGAGGGAGATGCAACTCGAGATGAAGTCCTTGAAGAAGCAGGAATTAGCCAGGCAAAAGGATTAATCACCGGTGTCACCTCCGATACTGCCAATGTATACATTGTCCTGACCGCACGGGGTATTAATCCAAATCTATTTATCATGGCTCGTGCCAGCGAAGAAGGTTCCGAAATCAAACTTACCCGAGCCGGTGCCAATAAAGTTGTTTCACCTTATACGATTGGGGCTTCACGTATGGCTCAGGCAATTTTACGGCCAGCAGTTGTCGATTTTATCGATATTGCCATCGGTCGAGGAAGCATTGAACTGCAAATGGAAGAAATCCCGGTCGCTCCTGAATCAAGGCTGGTTGGAAAAGACCTGGTTCAATCCGGGATTCGCAAACAACTGGGGCCGATTATTATTGGCATTAAAAATAATGAAAAGATGATTTTTAATCCGGCAGCCGATACGATTATTGAAGCAGGTCATATTTTGATTGCTTTGGGCGAATCCCCTGATATCCAAAAACTGGAACTTATTGCGGCGAATAAACACTTATGAACCCATCATCACTCTATATTTATATTCCGGCTCATCTTCTTCCGGCACGGCTTCCTTTTCTGCTCAATAGAAAGTTGCAGCCCGAAGTTGCCTGTCAGGAAGTTTTATTGGAGAAGCTAGATTTCGACCAGCTTGGTGATTGTGCTGTTCAGCTACAAGAACAGGGGCTCAGCACAACTTTACATGCCCCTTTCAGCAATTTCAACCCCGGCAGTAGTAGAAAACGGATTCGTAACGCATCTCTGAAAACGGCTGATAAGTCATTACAGTTAGCGGAAAAACTCCGTGCCAAACATATTGTTTTTCATCCCGGCCTGGCCTATGGCAATGATGAAAAAAAACTGGCCGTCTGGCTTGAAAACAATCTAACCTTCTGGCCGGAATTTCTTGCCCATGCCGCTGATATTAACTGTACAATCTGCATTGAAAATATTTATGCAACCACCCCGGATATATTTGTCCGCTTGTTCTCGATGATCAATTCTCCCTACATGGGGCACGTATTTGATATCGGCCACTGGAACATTTTTGGGACAGGGAAACTGCTTCACTGGTTAAATGAAACTGCTCCCTATCTAAAACACATGCACCTGCATGACAATCATGGTGAGAGGGATGAACATCTTCCGGTAGGGCAAGGCTATGTTCCTTTTTCAACCCTGTTTGAATGGCTGAAAACGGCTGATAACCCCCCAACCATTACCCTGGAAAATCATAATCTACCCGATGTAGAACAGTCCCTGAAAACCCTCCACCGACATTTTCCAGAGCTTTAAAACAAAAAGCCTGTTGCAACGTTAGCAACAGGCTTTTTGTCTTGTCTTTGAATCAGTTGATCAGGATTTTCCCAACAGCCCTTTACCTTCATGGTTCTCTTTGGCGTTGTGAAGCCAGATGTGGCACTGATCTAATCCGTAGAGGCTTAATCCAACGACCAGGACAGGGAGGAAGTTGGCAGCAATAGCACCGGAGAAGCAGTAGAAGGCGAAGAACACCGAACGATAACCGAGATGATTCCACTTTTGGGTTGGTTGGGCATCGCTCGCCATGGCGGTCAAGGTCAGGATGGCGGAGGAGAAACAATAAACAGCCAGAGCAACGCTGATCAGATAAGCTGGAGGTGGGCAACCGAGGATCTGACGAACTGGCTCGGAAGCTGATTCAAATAAGTTAAAGTCTTTAAAAGTAAAAGCACAGATGCTGATCAGAAGAAAAGTCACCAGGCTCATCAAACTATGGTTTTGAACATTGGATTCGGTATTTGTTTTTGTATTTTGAATTGTATTAACTTTAGAGTGTCCCATCATTTCCTCCGTGAATTCGTTTG
>JASJGT010000316.1:0-4057 GCA_033791405.1 Desulfuromusa sp. | reverse complement strand
GCAGACGCTCCGGCAATTTACCAACAGACCAGAAACCAGCGTAACGAACAGCACAAACAGATCGACCTGACACAAACGCTGGAATTGCTGCTGCTATTGAATCAACAGGAAAAATTTCTGGCAGCAGCGATGACTGTGGTCAACGAAACCGTGTCGCGCTTTCGCTGCAGCAGAGTGAGTCTCGGCTGGCAGGTCGATGGCTATATCTGTCTCCAGAGCATCAGTCATATGGAACAGTTTGAGCCGAAGATGGAAATTGTCAATCAGCTTGAATCCACTATGGAGGAGGCTTTCGATCAGGATGAAGAAGTTTTCTTCCCGGCCGTTGTTGCAGATGGGCCGATCAACCGTGATCACACCAGTTACGCCAAAAACCAACAGATTGGTCAGTTACTATCGCTACCATTGCGTGCGGCCGGTCAGGTTGTCGGTGTTTTAACTTGCGAAAGGGATCAGGACCCTTTCAGCGAAGAGGAGATCCGCAGTTTGAGAATCCTCTGCGACCAAGTCTCATCACGGCTGGCTGTCCTGAAAAAAGCTGATCGCTGGATCGGAGCGAAACTGAAAGAGAGTTTAAAATCAGCACTTGCGACACTGCTCGGACCAGAAAAAACATTGATCAAACTGACCGGGTTACTGATTTGTGGGCTGTTACTGGTTTCACTTCTGGTTAAACTCCCCTACCGTATTGAAGCCCCTTTCATCCTCCGCAGTAAAGATGTCCGCCAGGTCACTGCCCCTTTTCCTGGCTATATCGACCAAGTTCAGGCTGACATTGGTCAACGAGTTGAAAAAGGGAGCCCACTGTTGACTCTTGATAACAGTGATTTGTTACTTGAGGAAGCGGCGGCGGTAACCAATCGGGTTCGCTACCTGCGTGAAGCGGAAAAAGCACGAGCGAAAAATGCCTTAATTGAAATGAAGATAGCTCAGGCACAGGCTGATCAGGCTCAGGCTCAATTGGAACTCATCCAGCACCGGGTGAATCGAGCCCAGCTGCGCTCACCAATTAACGGCATTGTGGTTGAAGGCGATTTTTCAGAGAGACTTGGCACCCCGGTAGAAAAGGGGGATGTGTTGTTCAAGGTGGCACGGCACGAAAAACTCTATGCAGAAATCCGGGTGACCGAACGGGATATTCAGGAGTTGTCTGCTGGTCAAACCGGAGAGCTGGCTTTTGTCAGCAAACCCCGGCAGAAATATCCGCTACAGATTCAACAAATTGATCCACTGGCCAGTGCAGAATAGGCGGGGAATGTTTTTTTCGTCCGCAGTGAAATTTTCACCTCTGCGGAAAACTGGTGGCGCCCGGGGATGAGCGGTATCGCCAAAACTACCGTCGGAAAACGTCGTTTACTCTGGATTCTCAGCCACCGTACAGTTAACTTTTTGCGCCTGCTGGTCTGGTGGTAGGGGCTGAATCTATGGGTCATGACGTTGGCAAAACATTCAGTGAATCCTGGCACCGCGTAGCAGATCTGCGGGTCACGTTGCGTTCGACGGTAACGGTTCGCAAACAGCTGTTCCGTGGCAAGCACTGGTACGTTCTGCAGGATCCTTTCAACAACCATTTCTTCCGCCTGGAAAAATCGGCCTATGCTTTTGTTGCCCACTTAAACTCTGCCCAGAGTATTGCCGAAATATGGCAGAAAAATCTGCAACAGAATCCAGAAACAGCTCCGGGACAAGATGAAGTGATCCGCCTGTTGGCTCAGCTTTATCACGCCAACCTGCTGTTTTGTGAATTACCAATCGACAGCCAGAAACTTTTTGAACGCTATCGAAAACGGCAACAAAAAGAGCAGCGCGGTAAGCTGTCGAGTCTGATGTTTTTTCGCATCCCGTTGTTTGATCCCGATGCCTGGCTGAACCGACATCCCGCGCTGGTACAATTACTCACCAGCCGTGCGGCATTTGGTGCCTGGCTGATTGTTCTGCTGCTGGCAGGAAAAACTGTGATTGAGCAGCTCCCTCAATTGCTTAGCGAAACAGAGAGTCTCCTCTCTATCAATAATCTACTCCTCCTCTATTGTGGGTTAGCTCTGGTCAAGATACTGCATGAGATAGGGCATACACTGGTCTGTAAACGCTTCGGTGGTGAGGTGCATACCATCGGTATTATGTTGATTGTGTTTGCTCCGCTGCCCTACATGGATGCAACCTCCAGCTGGTCTTTGCGCAAACGCCGTGAACGGATTCTGGTTGCTTCGGCAGGGATGATTTTTGAATTCTTTGCGGCTGCCTGTGCAGCACTGGTTTGGGCCAGTACCGGACCCGGAGTCATCCACAGTTTAGCGCTGAACATGCTGATTGTGGCCTCTGTTTCCACCCTGGTTTTCAATGCAAATCCACTATTACGTTACGATGGCTATTATATCCTTTCCGATCTACTCGATATTCCGAATCTGCAACCACGTTCGCTAGAACAGTTAAAGTATCTGGCGCGGCGTTATCTGTTTGGCCTCCGGCAAGCCAGCAGTCCAACCGACAACCGCAAGGAATTCTGGTGGCTCAGTATTTATGGTATTTTCAGCGGCGCTTACCGACTGATTGTCTATACCGGAATCATTCTCCTTGTTGCTGATCGGTTCCTGCTGCTGGGTCTGTTGATGGCAGTTTTTTGCCTGCTGATCTGGGGCATCATGCCACTCGGACGCTTTATCGGTTATCTGATCAGCAGTCCCGAATTAGCCAGAGTTCGTTCCCGCGCAGTATTTGGAAGTTTGATCCTGAGCCTGATTGTGGTCTTTTTACTCGGAATTATCCCGGTTCCAAATCGCTTCCGTGCTCCCGGAATTATCGAGGCACAAAATCATCTCCTGGTCACCAGTCAAACCGCGGGACAACTGAGTCAAATTTTACAGCCCAATGGATCACAGGTGGTGAGTGGCCAACCGTTGCTGCAACTGGTGAATCCTGAACTCGATATTGAAATCAAGCTGACTCACGCCCAGCGGGATGAAATCCTCTACCTGCAACAGCAGAGTGCCGCTTTCCAGGCCGATGCAACGCGGATCACCCTGAAACGGCGCCTGCATGCCTTGGATAGTCGTCTGGCTGAACTGCAACGTCGCCATCAGGCCTTACTCGTCACTGCTGAGGCCGCTGGAACCTGGTTTGCCCCGAATCTTGAGCAGCATATTGACAGTTGGCTGGAGCGGGGCAAAAAACTCGGTGATATTGTTTCCACCGACGGCTTCAAATTCGTTGCCGTGGTCGGTCAGGAAGATGCTGCTAGTCTGTTTTCCGACCAGACCAGTGAACAGGTTACGGTGCGTTTGAGCGGACTTGAAAACAGTGAACTGCAAATTGTCGATTATCAGGTTATCCCGTTTGAGCAGGTCAAGCTCCCCTCGGCAACCCTTGGTTGGAAAGGGGGCGGCACAATTCCGGTGAAAGGACAGGATGATCAGGGTCTCGAAACGATTGAACCATTCTTCCGCATCTCTGCGGATTTGAAACAGCTTGAGAATCACACTCTGCGACACGGCCATTCCGGACAGATCCGTTTCTCCCTGGCGGCACAACCCCTATTCACCCAGGCCTATCGCAAGCTTAGACAATTTATTCAAAAACGGTACCAGACATGATCTTGCCGCAACTCGATTATCAGGCAACAAACATATCTCCGCCAGACCCATTACACCGAGGTCTTGATCGGGCCGTCAATCAACTGCTAGGCAAAGTCAAACGGCGGACTGCCCTGATAAAAGGCTGGACACAGCGAGCGGAAGAAATCGTTCGCCAATCGCTGCAGTTGCGCGAATTGGATAATCAAGAACTAAAAAAACGTTTACATCGGGTTAAGGATATTTGTCGCCGAAACGGTGGTGAAGTACCGGATGAGACGGTTTTCAAGGCTTTCAGCCTGATAGCCGAAGCCAGCGAACGCTCACTGGGGATACGCCCCTATATGGTGCAGATTCTGGCAGCGATTGCCCTGCAACATGGTTATCTGACAGAAATGGCAACCGGTGAAGGAAAAACTCTGACCGCAGCTTTTCCTGCCATCCTCACGGCCTGGTCGGCGCAACCCTGCCACATTGTGACCGCCAAC
>JASJGT010000315.1:0-6629 GCA_033791405.1 Desulfuromusa sp. | reverse complement strand
TAAAAAGGGTAAAAACAATAGCGGCCACACTTCCAATAAAGTAGATCAAAATATAAGGATGGTTATCAATCCACATAATACCCCCGCATAATTTATTTACATTCTGGCTACAATATACCCAACTGCACAACTGGCAATAATCCAGCCCCAAGGAACACGCCCCTTATGGTTGGTTTTTTACGAGTAACACACAACTTTTTGAATTTTAACTCTGTATAAATAGTTAAAATTCAAATAACTCCGATAGTAGGGTGCGTCTCACATAAAAAATAAAAAGGCCCAGCTTGCGGAGGGGGAGTGCAAACTGGTCTCTTCAGTCAGGAGAAAATTGCCCCTCCTGAATCATTATTGAGCCTAATCCCACTCCTTTAAAAAGTGGGACACTCCCCATATTCTCTGTCAAGAAGGCAAGACGATAGAAGATTTCAACCTTTCGCACAATTTTATGATGATCGATCTTGTGGTGCCGGTGGATGCTGAATCGTGTTTAGCATATATCTTAATGGATCAAAGTGGGGGAAATTCTAAAGTGTAATCAGATTTCCGTTGTAGGGCTCTTTCTTTTTGTTTTTACATCCCGACTGAGATAGTCCATACTATTAAAGGTTTTTAAGTTTATTGACTTGAAGGGTATTTATCTTAATGCAAACCATAGTTTCTATTGCAACACCAGCCGCACTGTATTTGCTCGGCATTTTCTGCTTCACATTTCCGCTTGTCTGGTTGCAGAAACGTAAGCAGAAAGGGAAAAAATCGCCTATAAGCGGCCATCTGTTGCGTAGTCCAGGGACATCGTTACAGCGACAGATTGAAGAATTAAGCTTAGATATTATGTCGTATGTTGCTGTTTTTCCAGCTTTTCCTCTGCTGATTTATTCACTTTATCTCCCATTGATTCATGCTCAAAAGATCACAACCTTAAGTGTTTTATTTATCCTTTTTTTCGTATTCGCGGTGTTACTTTGGATTGGCTTTAAGGTCTATCGATTGATGTCTGAAAGAAATAATTGTCGCCTGGGGCTGGATGCAGAAATGGCTGTAGGCCAGGAGCTGAATCAGCTGATGGCTGACGGTTGTCGCGTGTATCATGATTTTCCCGCTGAAAATTTCAACATTGACCACGTCGTGGTTGGGCCAACAGGCGTATTTGCCGTTGAGACAAAAGGGCGGTCAAAAGCGGACAAACGAAAAGGGAAAACTGATGCGACGGTCACTTATGATGGTAAGTTGCTACAATTCCCCGATTGGTATGAAACCGAAATGTTACTGCAGTCGCAAAGGCAAGCCGACTGGCTTAAAAAATGGCTAACCAGTGCCGTTGGTGAAGCGGTGTATGTGCAGCCGGTTTTGGCTCTCCCTGGATGGTATGTTGTACGTAAAGCTGATCGGCCAATAAAAGTAATCAGCGGTAAAGAAGCCTATTCCCTGGCAAAACCAAGCGGCATCAGTCTCAATGCTGAAATGATTCAACGGATTGCCCATCAGGTGGAACAGCGATGCCGGGACGTTGAGCCGATTGCGTATCGACAAGAGAAAAAAAGTTAATTTCGACAAGGAGTCCTTTGATGTTTGGTCTGCTTCTAAGATGGCTCATCCTCACACCTGGCCTCTTCACCTTTGCCATCAACGCTATAGAGTCACATTATGAATAATAAAAAATTTAACCCCAAAAAGTTGCTGAAACTTAATGACCCGCTGCGATTGCTCGATATTCCTCCTGAGTATGTCTGCAGTAAATTAAGCCAACAAAAGCCGGATGTGCTGGTAGAAATAGGTGCTGGAACCGCATTTTTCAGTGTCGCTTTTCATCAGCAGCTGCATGCTTTAACCACCTATGCTTGTGATGTATCGGAGACGATGATCGATTGGATGAAGGACAATATAAGTCCTCAGTATCCGCATATCATCCCGGTGAAAAGTGAAGAGTCCTTTGTGCCACTTGAGGATAACATTGCTGATCTGGTCTTAATGATCAATCTGCATCATGAGTTGGAAAACCAGTCTCTGGTTATTAACGAGTCTTATCGCCTATTAAAACCGGGAGGTGAGATCTTTGTCATCGACTGGAAAAAGGAAGAGATGCCACATGGACCGCCTGTCTCGATCAGGTGTCAGCCTCAAGATATTGAACAGCAGTTAAAAGAATCAGCATTTCGGGATATTAAAATATTCGACGAAATGACAAAGCATTTTCTTGTGATTGCTAAAAAACAATAGCATCGATCTTTGATATCCTCAGATTTTTTCTTATAAAATCAGTACGGTGTTCCTTGAACTTCGTTGGTCTATTATTTTAATCCTCAGCATCTCTTCCTCCGACCAAACCACCAGACATAAAGAGTTAGAGGCAACATCAGCGCAAGAGAACAGAGATACGGCAGGGTGTGATCGATCTGGTACAGGCTGGTACCGAGAATCGGCCCCAGCACAAATCCTGCCGCTGGGCAGGCGGAAACCAACCCGCTGACTGCTCCCTGTTCATCGGGGCCGACCGCTAAAGAAGCCCCAGCGGTAAATCCGGGCGAGACCATTCCCAGTCCTAACCCCAACACCCCCAGAAAGACGACCAGCATGGCGATGCTGGCGGCAAATAAGAGCAAGCAGTAGCTGACCATCAGTATTGGCAGGCCGAAGGTCATCAGCCGAATCGGGGTCAATTTTAACCGACCGGCCAGAAAAGCCTGAGCAAAGAATGACATACAAGCGGCAACCATCATCCCAGACCCGAGAGCTTGGGCGGTCTCCTTGCCATCAAGGACAAAACGATCCTGTATGTAGAAGCCGATTGTTTGGCTTGTCATTGAAAAGGCAAGGAAGGTCAGGAACCCGACTAGGATGTATGGGAAGTAGCGTTTGTCAAACAGTTTCAACTTCTGCCTGGTCGCTGAACGAGGTACTGAGAGAGGGGGCTCCTGTAATGTAATAGCTAGCAGGATCGTGCTGACTAAAGCGATTGTGACGCCTATGTAGAGGGGCGTCAGCAGGCCGATAGTGGCGAGAATGCCGCATGTAGCCGGGCCAAGGATTGCGCCAAGAGTTCTGGCCGCACCCAGACGTCCCATCCCTGCGACGCGTTGCTCTGCGCTGGTGGTGTCGGCGATGTAGGCCGAGGCGGCGCTGGGAGCTGCCGACATCAACGAAGCCATCAAGACCCGTGCTGAAATGACCAGAAGGTAGAGCGTTATCCCGGAAAGCAGCCCTTGAAGGCCAAAGGTGAAGACCGCAGCGAAGAGAGCGGCGCCCAGAGTGTAACCTATCATCCCCAGCAGCAGTACCGGCTTGCGACCCCAAAGGTCACTCTTGCGCCCCCAGAACGGACTGGTCAAGGTGAAAGCAAGGGACGAGCAGGAGATAATCAGGCCGACCTGGATCTCCGCAAAGCCGACTTCGCGACCGAGAGGCGCGAGCAGGGTAAAGGTCATCGACTGGCCAATCCCGGTAGCGAGTACGCTGAACATGACCAGTGGAGTGGCAAAGCTGGATGTGGCTTTATTGGGAAGGTCTAAAGACGTCATAGTTATACCTTATCACCAGAGAGGCTTTATTAGTCTAACAAATCATTGAAGCCGACTTGGGTAGTAGAGGGGAGACCATTCATCATAAGTAGTTACATGTGCAAATTCCACCATCTACCCATTCTGACGATTTTACCCTGCCATAAGGTCTGAGTTTTGACAAAAGCAATACCCCTGGAACCTAGAGGCATTCGTCTTGAAACTTACTATTTTTGAGACTGAAAAATATCTATAGAACCAGCGGCGATTTAACCTCATCCTGCATCGGGACTCTTGACAAAGAATTATCCGGGAGGGTTTTGTCGCTAGTGGTGAGAGAGGCGCGCAGTTAGAAATACATTTTTGCTGCGGATGATCTGAAGAATTAGGAACTGATCAGTTTATTTATAAATTTTGACATGGGTGTTATTTGAGAGTACGTTCCCAAAGTTTAGGCATATAGCCTTCGAGTGGGCGATTGTCCCCAACTCTTAAGCTTTTTTTTAGTTATGGAACCCTTAAATGAAGCGCCAAGGCATGGACTGCTGCAGTTGTACTTCGTTGCTTTTAATTTTAGTTTTTCATGTCCTCAGCGTAATGTTGTGACCAGCGAGATCCGTGTAAGCTTTTTTTGATACAATTTAATCATCACAAGAAAGGAGAATTGATCATGGCAAATGAGACACCTAATGGCAACCCCGGGGTGGTCGGCTTGGCCGGTTTTGGTATCACCACCCTATTGCTGCAGTTTCATAATGTCGGTTGGTGCGAAGTAGGGCCGATTGTCGCTTTGGCTTTTGTCTATGGTGGACTGGCACAGATGATCGCCGGCTATCAGGAGTTTAAGTGTGGTAATAACTTCGGCTACAGTGCTTTTGTCTCCTACGGGGCGTTCTGGATCGCTCTGGGGGTTATCTTTCTGCTCAACAACTTCAATATCTATCATTCCAGTACCCGGGATGTCGGCTGGTTTCTGGTCGGTTTCACCATCTACACAGCGATTATGTGGATTCCGGCGATGCGCATCCACGGTGCCATGGCGCTTACCTTTACCTTGTTGCTGATCGGCTTTATCCTCCTGGATTTCGCTCACTTCGGTTACCCGGAAATGACCAAGGTGGCGGGCTATGAACTGATGGCCTGCGCGGCCTCGGCCCTCTATATGATGGCCAGCACCATTTATGGACAGGTTTTCGGTCGAGATGTCTTGCCGCTGGGCAAGCCTTGGATTAAGTTTTGATAGCGGGATAACCCTATATCTATAGTTGGAGGAAGACATGAAAAAATATTTTATCGTTGTGGTTGGCTTGATGGTTTGTTTATTGGCTACCAGCGTCTGGGCAGCAGAGTCTGCGACCAAAGAAGAGTGTGTGATTAAAAGCCATGAAGCGGCGGCGATCATCAATTCTCAAGGGTTGGAGGTTGCGATCAAGGCGATTGCAAACCCCAAAGGACCCTTTGTCTGGAAGGATTCCTATGTTTTCTTGATGGACCTGAACGGCAAGATGCTGGCCCATCCCTTTCAGCCGGAACTCACTCAGCAGGACCATGTACTGCTGCTGACCGATCCGACCGACAAGGCGATGTTTGTACATTTTGTTAATCTAGCTCGCAACACTGGTCATGGATGGGTTGAATATATGTGGCCCAAGCCCGGGAAGAGAAACCCTTCCAAGAAGTTGACCTATATTTACCGGGTTCCAAACCAGGATCTGTTTGTTGGTGCGGGCTTGTACGTCGGCGGTATGATTTACTAGCAGGCATTGCCAGTCGTCCATTACAACGGCTCCATAGCCCAAAGAAAGTTTTTGAGAAAAAAGAAGACAACCCAGCGTTTTAGCCACCAAGTCTCCAAGTTTATCAAGTAAATCAAAGACCTTGTCCCTGGTTTCTAGGTGTTCTTGGCGTCTTGGTGGCAAATCTCCTTTGCTTGGGTTCTCGAACCTAATAACAATGCTTCTCTGACAATGCGCTTTGGTGATTACCCGTCAGGTCTTGTAATGCAATATTTCTATGGTCAGGCTATATTTTTCATTGCTAGTACTTTTGGCAGACTGACTGTTGATTGCGGTCTCAAAGGTATGAAAATAAAAGACCTGTTGTCTGCGGCCATGCGCAATGGATTTCCGTGTTTCAGAAGTTGTTCCAAAATTGATCTCACAATATCTAGAACCTCCAAGACTCCATCCCGATTAAATTGCGGACTTTATGCAAAAATCGAAATATCAATTTTGAAGAAACTTGATCATACAAACCTACCGTTTGTCATAACTAGTAGAATATAGGAAACAACGAATTTTTATTTATCGAGACTTCTGCTACATTGTCCGCCTGATAATACTTGTCACTACCAATTAAAAAGAAGATGGGATAAGCATGAAAGTACATTTTGTTGTGCATGAGTCATTTGCAGCTCCAGGTGCATACGAAACATGGGTAAGGGAGCGTGGATATCAAGCAACATATTCCCGCATCTATACTCATGACTCCCTTCCGCAGTCCATAGAGAATATCGATCTACTTATAGTGATGGGTGGACCACAATCACCGGCAACAACCCAAGAAGAATGCTCTCATTTTGATGTCACAGCCGAGTGTGCTTTCATTGCAAAGTGCGTTGCCGCTCAAAAAGCCGTCATCGGTGTTTGTTTGGGATCACAGCTGATTGGTGAAGCCCTTGGTGCCCGTTATGAGAACAGTCCAGAGAAGGAAATCGGTAAATTCCCAATCATATTGACATCCGAAGGAAGAATAAACGACAAATTCACTCATCTTGATAATACTCTAGCCGTTGGGCATTGGCACAACGATATGCCGGGCCTGACCGAACGTGCCAAGATCATTGCATACAGCGAGGGATGCCCCCGCCAAATAGTCGAATACAGCGATCTTGTGTATGGGTTCCAATGTCACATGGAATTTACACCTGAAGTGATCGAGTTGCTGATCGCCGCATCCGAACAGGAACTGGAATCGTCCACCTCACACCGGTTCGTGCAGCAAGCCGACGCCCTACGTGCCAATGATTATGACGAGATGAACCAGAAGCTCTTCGGCTTTCTCGATCAGCTCGTGAAGGCTTACACAGTAAAAGGCTGACAGTTGATAATTAGATGGCATCGAAAAATTCAGTTG
>JASJGT010000314.1:0-3455 GCA_033791405.1 Desulfuromusa sp. | reverse complement strand
CGCTACTTCCCAAAAGACCCAGGTGATTATATCCACGCAATCCCCGGCCCTGGTGGACTATTTCGAGCCCAAAGATATCATTGTGGTCAAACGGGAAAAAGGGGCCTCTGTATTCAAACGTCTGAATGAGGAAGAACTTTCCACTTGGCTTGAAGATTATACCCTGGGAGAACTCTGGCGTAAAAACATTGTGATGGGAGGCCCCTCCCATGAATAGTATAGAGATATATATTGTCGTGGAAGGCACCACAGAACGGACGTTCGTCCAGGATGTGCTGGCTCCGGAGCTGGCCATCAAGAATAAAATGATGATCCGGAAAAAGCACCATCAAAACGCCTTGAAAAATTAAGCGTAGGGTACAGAAAGGTGGCCATGGGGAAAATTATTTCTGAAGCCATTGGGATTCAAACCATACGAAAAAAATGTCATCACTTCAACACTTGGCTGACGACACTTGAGAAACTTAAGCGGTGACAGCATCTCCCCAAATGAAAGGGTCGAGCCATGAGTCAAAAAACATTTGGGCAGGCTTTAAACGAAGCCCTTACAATTGCCCTGGAAATTGATGAAACTGTATTTATTGCCGGTGAAGGCGTGGGCGTTTCCATCCACCAGGACCCCAACATGGCTACCCACGGCCTTTTAGAAAAATTTGGTTCAAGACGGGTAAAGGACACACCGGTCAGCGAAGCTGCCATTGCCGGACTTGCCGTAGGCGCCTCCTGTCTGGGCCTGCGGCCGATAGTGGAAATCATGTTTTTCCCGTTTATTACCCTGGCAAGCGACATGCTGGTCAACCATGCCGGAAAGCTGCGCTATATGAGCGGCGGCAAATCCAGCTTTCCCATGACAGTGAGGGTCAAGGCAGGCGTTGGTTTTGGTGCCGGCAGTCAGCATTCTCATAACCTTGAATCCTGGATCGCCCACAGCCCCGGCCTGAAAATAGTCTGGCCGTCCACACCACAGGATGCCAAGGGGTTGCTACTCAGCGCCATATTTGACCCGGATCCGGTCATCGTAGTAGAGGACATGATGCTTTACCGGATGTCCGGTGAAGTCCCTGCCGGCGACATTCGGACACCCCTGGGCAAAGCCCGGATGGTTAGGCCGGGGACCGATTGCACCATCGTGGCCTATGGCGCTGCCCTGTATACGGTCATGAAGGCGCTGACCCCATTGAATGAGCAGGGAATCTCCTGCGAGGTGATTGATCTGCGGTCCCTTGTCCCTCTGGACAAGGCATGTATTCTCGACTCGGTTCGCAGGACTGGCCGGTTGGTTGTGGTGCACGAAGCCTGTCGTTTCTGCGGATTTGGGGCGGAACTGGCCGCCATGGTGGCCGAAGAAGCCTTTTATTCGCTTAAAGGTCCGGTCAAGCGGGTGGGTGCCCCGCAGAGTCCGGTTCCCACAGCACCTACCCATGAAAAAATATTTAAGCCCGATCCTGAAAATGTGGTCCTGGCGGTCCGGGAGGCAATGGGAAAATAAAATCACAATTGAACAAAATGAAGAAATTGCTTTTTGTAATATTGATCGGCATCGTAGTCTACGGGTATATACAAAATAATCCAAATGTTATCTCCTCGTTTACTGAGGAAAGTATACAAAGCGACCAAGAAATTACGGACGCCTATCAGAACCAGTTAAGCGACATACACGTCAGCGGGTCAGGGAAAGTGAGCCGTATTTTAAGTGATGATAATCAAGGCAGTCGCCATCAAAGATTTATCTTACGCCTATCCTCCGGTCAAACTTTATTGGTTGCACACAACATCGATTTGGCACCAAAGATAAATACGCTACAAAATGGCGATTTAGTAAAGTTCTTTGGTGAGTATGAATGGAATTCTAAGGGTGGTGTTATTCATTGGACACACCATGATACAGGTGGCCAGCATGTAGGTGGTTGGCTCAAGCATAATGGGCGTAAGTATGAATAATCATATAACAAGGCACTTGCAGTCGGACGCTGAATCGCGACGAACCCGAACGCTGTAATCCTACTTTTCGTTTTGTGCATGTAAATTTGAAGCGTAATTAAAAAAGGAGAACTCACATGCTTAAAACAACCGTTGATAAACCCGGAATGCCGAATAAAGCTTTGATTGTGTTAGGCATCTTGCAAGGATACATCAAAAGCCCTTTGTGGTTCTTAGTATCGACCATTTTTACCTTACCAAGATTTAAAAAACAATTACCCAAAAATTTACCCAAGGAGTTTGTTGAAGTTACTGCACTTCAGACATGGATGTACATTCGGTTGAAAGAGCAACTAGGACAGGAAAAAGCCTATGAGATTGTGAGAGCTTTTGTCCTTCCCGTTGGTTTGTTGATCCAACAGGGGAACTTTCGAAACGTAGAGGCTCCACGTACATTTGAAAACCTGATTACTTATCAGCAGCGGACAAATCGGGAAGGTCCTACACGTTGGAACAAAATGGAAGTAGTGGAGCAAAGTGATCTTAGGTATGAATTCCGTATTCATAACTGCATGTTCCACGACTTCTACACTCAATTAGGGATTCCTGAAATGACGAGGTTGATGTGTGAAGTGGATAATGCTATTTTCAATACCTATCTACCAGAGGTCGTTACTTTCCATCGCCACGGAATTGGTAATCGAATTGCAGATGGAGCACCGGCTTGTCATTTTGTCATTGAGCACTACCAAACCAACTACAATATCCCCTTGACTTTGAGTTGAATAGATACAACAACCGACTCAAATATTGAGTTGGTTAATGGATTAAACGACTCAACTATCAATTCCATGAAAAGGGGAATCGACTCATCTGATGAAATATATATGGCAAACTAAATCCTGGCCAGACCTCAAATGGGACAGTGCCAAACTCTTGAAGCCCCTGGGCAATATTCGATTCAGACAAGGAGTTTTAATAACCCAGATCAAGAATTTAGGGTTTGAAATTCAGCAAACAGCACGAGCAGATGTTCTTGTTGAAGAAGCATTAAAGACGTCAGCGATTGAGGGTGAAAAATTAGATCCCGATGCTGTTCGATCTTCTGTTAATCGCAGACTTGGGATAGCAGGTGCCGGATTGAAGGAGATAAGAGATCAAAAAGTCGATGGCCTTGTAGAAATTTTGCTTGATGCAACAGTTAATTATTCAAAGAAAATAACACTGGAACGAATTTGGGGTTGGCATGCGGCCCTTTTCCCAACCGGTTATTCCGGTATGGTAAAAATCTCCGTTGGTCAATGGCGAGATGATAGTAAGGGCCAGATGCAGGTTATTTCCGGGCCTATTGGACAGGAACAAGTTCATTTTGAGGCACCCCCTGCAAAAAAAATTGATACAGAAATGCAAACATTTATATCCTGGATAAATACAAAAGACGAATTAGATGGCATTATCAAAGCCGGGATCGCTCATATATGGTTTGTTTCAATTCATCCATTTGATGACGGTAATGGACGTATTGCAAGAACTTT
>JASJGT010000313.1:0-2602 GCA_033791405.1 Desulfuromusa sp. | reverse complement strand
CCGAGGATGACATCCGCCGGTTAACCGGGCACGGTGTTCCATGCAGCACGTATGAAAATGTTTTTAATGCGACAGAGCATCTGAATGCAATCCGCAGAGCAATGCTGGTTGATCAGCAGACCTATCTGCCTGATGCCATGTTGACCAAGGTAGATCGTGCCAGCATGGCGGCCAGCCTTGAAGTCAGAGTGCCGTTGTTGGACCATCGGGTCGTCGCCTTCACAGCCCAACTGCCCGAACACCTGAAGTACCGCAACGGGAAAGGGAAATATCTGCTTACCGAATTGTTATGCAACTATGTTCCCCGCAAACTGGTCGAACGGCCCAAGATGGGATTCGGGGTTCCCATTGCCCAGTGGTTCAGAAAAGAGTTAAAAGATCTCATAAATGATTACCTGTCCCCATCGCATCTGCAGCGTGAAGGTCGACTCGACCCTTCTTTTGTCAGCCAGGTTTTAAAAGAGCATATGTGCGGGAAAAATAACCACCAGCACCGGCTCTGGTCGCTGTTGATGTGGGAAATGTGGCAGGAACACTGGCTATAGCGGTATTTTAACGACAAGCGGTTTTGACGTTTTTGCGGTTTTTCAATACTATTTTACTTTCGCCTACATTTTCACATTTTGGTAGCCAATCTTTTTAGGCCATCGCAATGTCAACATCAAAAAGGTAGATTCACATGCGCATTCTCATCACCGGCGGCGCCGGATTTATTGGTTCTCACTTGGCAGAAGCCTATCTCGAAAGAGGTGACGACGTTTATATCATTGACGACCTTTCAACCGGATCCATGGATAATATCCGATTCCTTCAGGAAGTTCCCCAGTACAAAAATAAAATATTTGTCCACATCAATACGATTTTGAACCGTGACATGATGCTGGAACTGACCGGTATCTGCGATGTGGTCTACCACCTGGCAGCAGCGGTGGGGGTGAAGACGATTCTGGACAAACCTCTGGAATCCATCGTTACCAATATTCAAGGGACAGAAAAGGTCCTTGAAATGTGCAACAAATTTAAAAAACGGGTATTGATTGCCTCTACCTCCGAGGTGTATGGCAAGCATCTGCATGCGCCGCTGGTGGAAACGGATAACGTTATATACGGTCCCTCCAGCAAGTTTCGCTGGAGCTATGCCGCCTCGAAACTGATGGATGAATTTACGGCGCTGGCCCACTACCGAACCAACGGCCTGGAGGTGATCATCACCCGCCTGTTCAACACCGTCGGACCGAGACAGACAGGCGCATATGGGATGGTCATTCCCAGTTTCGTCGCCCAGTCGCTGAAGAATGAACCCATCACCGTGTTCGGCGACGGCACGCAAACACGAACCTTTACCTATGTCAAGGATGTGGTGGCTGCCTTGATGAAATTGATGGAATCCGATCAAGCGATTGGCGAAGTGATCAATGTCGGGGGCCTCGAAGAGATTTCGATGCTGGACCTGGCCAAAAAAATCATCGACATGACCGGATCGACTTCCACGATCCAGCTGATTCCATATGCCGAGGCCTTTGGAAAAGATTTCGAAGATATGCAGCGCCGCGTGCCCAGCACGCAAAAACTGGAACAGGTGACCGGGTTTGCTCCGGACAAAAGCCTGGATTTTATTTTGAAGCAGGTCATCGATTATGTCAAAGGGCTATAGAGGTTCTGTTAGTACATCGTTGACATAGCCTAATTATGGGTATAATTTACCAATAAATATGAGGGCGCGACTAGTTAGGCATATTAAAGCTGTGGATGAATTGGGTAACATCATTGAAGTCAAAATGTGGCAACTCCCAAAACCCACGCAAGACAAGCCGCATGGCTATAAGTACTCGCTTGTTTACATTGTCGGTGGCAAGCGAGTGATTGGCTATGACAATTCAGAGAACAGAGGCGATCATCGACATTATGGTAACGTGGAAAGATCATACCGTTTCAATAGTCTTGCGCAGTTGACGCAGGATTTTTTCCGGGACGTTGAAAAGTATAAACGGGGTGATAAATTATGAATGTTAAGAAAATCATGATCGGGATTAAAGACGTGCAATCGATCCTGGATGATTTCGTGAAAACCGGTGAAGCCATTGAGCGCGGAGAAACGGTCAAGAAAGAGACGGGAACCTACTTCACCAGTTTCGAAGCATTTAGAAAGGCTCTCACTCCAAAGCGGCTGGAATTACTACATCTCATCAAAGCAAAGAAGCCGGCATCCATCAACGCACTTGCACGCATTGCAGGACGTGACGTAAAGAATATAGCTGATGATCTGAAATATCTGGAACAGATCGGCCTTATCGAAAAGGAAGAAACGGGCAATAAGATAGCCCCAGTGATCAACTATGATAAGCTGATGCTGGAAATTGCCGTATAGCCGATAAGGATCCACATTGGGCTCCTTTCCCTGAAGTAATCAACAATAACGATAGTATGTCCTCATTCATAATTAAGAATTCACAACTGGCCTGATCCATTTCGATGAAAACCGATTTATTACTTGGCCTGGCCGCTTTTCTGATCAGCTTTGCAGCGACGCCATTGGTGCGTCTGATCGCCATCAGAAAAGGGTGGGTCGCCAAACCCAGGGAAGACCGCTGGCATAAAAAGA
>JASJGT010000312.1:0-10345 GCA_033791405.1 Desulfuromusa sp. | reverse complement strand
AATAGAGTAATGACCCAGTGGGCGGTATTTCCGTCCACTGTTTTTTTTGAGGAGTGGACACAGTTATGGATGAATCAGTTCCGATGACAACAGAGGGCCATCAGCGCTTACAAGAAGAATTAAAGCAGCTGGTTCGATTTGAACGCCCGAAAGTTGTACAGGATATTGCTGAAGCACGCAGCCATGGTGATCTTTCAGAAAATGCCGAATATGATGCCGCCAAGGATCGACAAGGTTTTGTAGAGGGGCGGATCAAGGAACTGAATCATAAAATTGCTCTGGCTCAGGTGATTGATCCAACCAGCATAAAAAGTGACAAGATTGTATTTGGTGCCAAAGTTACTCTGATTGATATAGATACAGATAAAGAGGTTGCCTATCAGATTGTTGGTGTCGATGAGGCTGATATTAAAGTGGGTAAAATATCTATCAGTTCTCCAGTTGGTAGAGCCTTGGTTGGTCACAAGGTTGATGAAGAAGTGAATGTTAATGTTCCATCTGGGGTTAAAGTTTATGAAGTGACTCATATTGAATACAGCTGATGGCTACCATTTTATACTATTTTCTTTACGGGGCATTGCCAGGATGGCGATGCCCCGTTTTTCTTGCATTTTAACGGTGATTCTGGGAAAATCAGTGCTGAGGTATCTGCTTATTCTTGGAGGTAACAATGGCTCCCAAAATTACTAAAGACATGACCTTTTATCAAATTTTACAGATGGATCCTGAAGTAGCCAAAGTTCTTGATCAATACAACCTGGATTGTGGAGAATGTCTTGGAGCAACAAGTGAATCTATCGCTCAGGGTGTCAGGGGGCATGGTTTTGATCTCGATGAAATCCTTACTGCACTGAATGCCATTTTTGAAGATTGAGCCCTTTGTATGTCGGCTCAAAAACCACACCTCAATCAACATCTTAATCAATCCCTCGATACCCTGCATGGTGTCGGGCCAAGAATGCTTCCCAAACTGCAAAAACTTGGTATAAATACCATTGAAGATGCTCTCTATCATCTTCCCACCAGATATGAAGACCGGCGTCAACTCAAAACCATCAATCAATTAATCGACGGTAGTTATGATGTTTTTGTCGGATCTGTCCTGGTTTCGGGTGAAACCGTCACGACTCGCAGCCGTCGACGTATTTATGAAGTTATCGTTGGTGATGATACAGGGAAAGTTTCTTTAAAATGGTTTCGTTACCGTAAACCCTGGCTGCAAAAACGTTTTCCAGTCGGTCAAAAAGCCATTTTTATCGGTGAAGTAAAGCGTTTTGCTGCTATCCGTGAAATCCATCACCCCGATTCTGAGTTGCTTAATTCTGACCAGGATCTCCAGCAGCTATTGCAATCAGATCCACTCAGTTTTGGCAGAATTCTCCCCGTCTACGCTCTTACCGAAGGTCTGACCCAAAAACAAGCACGTAAAATCTGGAATCAGCTGGTTCAGGAATACGCCAACTATGCTCCAAGTTTTATCCCGGAGGATATCCAGAAAAAATATCACCTGATGCCAGTTCCTGAAGCCTTAAAACAGGCGCACTGGCCTGATGAATCGGTCAACTTGTATGAATTAGAAAAAGGGAGTGACAAAGCAAGATATTCACTGGTTTTTGATGAATTTTTTTATCTGGAGCTTGGTCTGGCACTGAAAAGGGCAGGGGTACAATTGGAAGAGGGGATTGCTTTTGATTTTGCCCATAAGTATACCGTTCCACTGAATAAAATGTTGCCATTCAAACTCACCGATGCACAACGACGGGTTTTGGGAGAAATCAAGAATGATATGATGGCTCCACACCCGATGCACCGTTTGCTACAGGGCGATGTTGGCAGCGGGAAAACCCTTGTTGCACTGATGGCAGCACTGATTGCCATTGAAAATAAAGCGCAAGTTGCGGTTGTCGCCCCAACAGAAATTCTTGCTGAACAACATTATCAAACTTTCAGTCAGTGGATGGATAAACTTGGGTTGCAGACGGGGTTACTACAGGGCAACATGCCTGTTGCAGCCAAACGTAAAATTCTGGAGCAGATAGCTCAAGGCGAAATTGATTTGGTTGTCGGGACACATGCAGTTTTACAGGAAGGGGTTGAGTTTCAGCGCCTTGGCCTGGGGATTGTTGATGAACAGCACCGCTTTGGAGTCCGTCAGCGCAGTCTTTTGAAACATAAAGGTGCGAATCCGGACATGTTGGTCATGACTGCAACACCAATTCCACGGACATTATCAATGACCCTGTATGGAGATCTTTCGGTCTCCGTTATCGACCAATTGCCCCCGGGGAGAAAGCCTGTAACGACCAAGCGGTTCAGTTCTACCCAACGAGAGAAGACTTATCAACTGATACGGCAAGAACTTCAGCAGGGGCGACAAGCATACGTTGTCTATCCACTGGTTGAAGAGTCTGAAAAAAGTGATTTACAGGCAGCAACGGTTGCAGCAGAAACTTTTACAAAAGATATTTTCCCCGAATTTAATGTCGGTCTTCTTCATGGTCAGATGAAAACTGCTGAAAAAGATGCTGTGATGAATTTATTTCGACAGGGCGATGTCCAGCTTCTTGTGTCAACAACGGTCATAGAGGTCGGTGTGGATGTGCCGAACGCAACGGTTATGATGATTGAACATGCTGATCGCTTCGGTCTTTCTCAACTGCACCAGTTGCGCGGTCGCGTTGGTCGAGGGGCAGATAAAAGCTATTGTTTACTGATTCCTTCAGAACATTACAGTGAAGATGCAGCACGCAGATTGCGGGTTATGGTTGAAACAGAAGACGGATTTCGCATTGCAGAGGCTGATCTGGAAATACGTGGTCCCGGTGATTTTCTCGGGACTCGTCAGGCAGGGCTTCCTGATTTTCGCGTTGCCAGCCTGTTGAAAGATATTCGCATTCTCGAATCTGCCCGTCAGGAAGCATTTGAGTTTGTTCAAAGGACTAATCAATTAAGCACTGAAGAAGCAGAACCAATAAAAAATGAGCTGATCCGCCGTTGGGGTGGCAGACTGGAATTAGCAGTGATTGGGTGATACAATGTTCTTTCGTCGTAATGATTAATTTATTTCACATAAATCATCATCTTTTAGGAGGTTTTCATGCGAGCAATACGGGTTCATAAGTTTGGCGATTCGAATGTCATGCGGCTTGAAGAAATTCCAGACCTCCGGGCAGTCAATAATCAATTAAAAATTGAAGTTAAAGCAATTGGAGTCAATCCGGTTGACACTTATATTCGGGCAGGAATATATCCGATAAAACCAGATCTTCCGTATACGCCAGGGAAGGATGCTGCTGGAATTATTACGGAAATTGGTCCTGATGTGACTCACAGGAAGGTCGGCGATCGGGTTTATATTTGTGGCAGCGTGTCCGGCAGTTATGCGGAAAGCCTCATTTGTGAAGAGGATCAGGCCTATAGTCTCCCTGAAAATATCAGTTTCAGCGCTGGAGCGGCACTTGGAGTCCCATATAGCACCGCCGCTTTTGCACTAAACTTTCGTGCTCGTGCATTACCTGGGGAAACTTTACTAATTCATGGTGCCAGTGGTGCTGTTGGAATTGCTGCCATTCAGATTGCAAAGGCTAACGGGATACGGGTTATTGGCACAGCAGGGACAGAACAAGGCTTAAAACTTATAAAGGATCAGGGCGTTTTTGCTGCTCTGAATCATAATAGTGAAAACTACCTCGATCCAATTGAAGATTTGACCTGTGGTTTGGGTGTTGATGTCATTCTTGAAATGCTTGCCAATGTCAATCTCGCCAATGATTTAAAACTTCTTGCTAAATTTGGCCGCGTTGTTGTGATTGGTAATCGTGGCACGATTGAAATCGACCCACGTGACACCATGGGGAAAAATGCGTCGATTCTTGGTATGTCTTTGTTCAGTGCCAGTACAAAAGAACTCAATCAGATCCATGCGGCTATTAAGGCAGGGTTGAAGGATGGACGTTACAAACCAATCATCCATTCTGAAATGCCACTTACAGATGCGACCAAAGCTCATGATTTAGTTCTGCTGAATGGGGTAAATGGGAAAATAATCCTGATTCCGTAATATATGTCTAAGAGAAGGGCTAGGTCTCCAGAGGGCCACATATTAATTTCATAATAACTTGGCATATGGTTTAGTTTACATAATATCTATTATGCGACGTTAGGTATCAATCAACCCATAGCGGGTCTGCTCATGACCTCACTTCTTTTACATCGGCACGACTCTCTCAAGGTCACCCCTCTCGAAGATGATCCGATACGATAAAGGCAATTAACGTTTACGTGGCCAACGGGGTATTTTCCATTGTTTCAAACTTGGAACCAGTCGAACAGTCATGGAATAACCGATCATCGCCACAGGTATCCCAAGAACCAGGCTGCCAAGGATCATCGGCAACGCAATATGTGCCCCCAAGGACCAACTCAACTCTAAATCGGGATGGTTGGTGCTAAGTGGTGGCATACCCAGCAACAGCCGCCCTACTTTATATTCTAAACCATAAATTAATGGAGCAGTTAAGGGATTAGTAATCCAGACCCCAACAAAGGCCGCAATCTTATTTTGACGTAATAAAATAGCTAAGAAAACTGCCAGAAAAACCTGGACACCAAATGTGGGGGTAAATCCTAAAAACAGGCCAAGAGCCATGCCACGGCCAACAGCATCAGGCTCCGAGCGAAGGCGTGCGAGCTGAATCAGATTCAATTTAAATTGCCTGAAAAACCCCCAACGACGCCACATAAATACCCTATTTTAAATCGTTAAAAACCTGCTCCAACGGCCAATTGGAAACAGCATTCAAATCAAGACCCGATGACAAACCGTGAGATAAGTAATAATCACCGGCAACTGCTAACATCGCAGCGTTATCTGCGCAAAGAATTGGTGAGGGGAAAAAAACATTAATATTGTTAGATAGAGCGAGTTCTGCGAATTTATCACGTAACCCGGAATTACATGCAACCCCACCAGCAACAACAACCCGGTTTAAACCTTCAGACTCGGCTGCACGGAGGGTTTTTTGTGTAACAACATCAACAACCGCAGTTTGAAAAGCATAGGAAATCTGACCTGTGGTTATTGTATCTGGAGTGGATTCAAGCCGTTGCAAATAGTTGAGAACAGCTGTCTTCATTCCGGAAAAACTGAAATCAAAATTATCCTTTTTCAGCATCGGTCGAGGAAACACAATCCCGCCGTCATCACCTGCTGCAGCCAGTTTATCGATAATCGGCCCACCCGGGTAACCAAGCCCCAACATTTTGGCAACTTTATCGAAGGCCTCTCCTGCCGCATCATCAACTGTTCGACCTAACAACTGATAACGACCAATCCCGTCAACTCGGTATAGGTGAGTGTGTCCCCCCGACACGGCAACCGCAAGAAATGGATATTCAACCTTTTCTTCCAGCTGAATCGCCTGGATATGTCCCTCAATGTGATGAACACCAATCAGAGGGATTTTGAGTGCATAGGCATATGCCTTGGCAAACGATACCCCTACCAGCAAGGCACCAACCAATCCCGGCCCCCGCGTTACCACAACTCCCTCTAAATCTTCCTGCTGAACCCCTGCCTTATTTAGAGCCTCTTCAACTAATGGATTAATCACTTCAAGATGTCGACGTGATGCCAGTTCTGGCACGACACCACCATAGACAGCATGCAGATCGACCTGGGATGCAATCAGATTGGACAATATCTGGCGACCGTCACGAACAACCGCCGCAGCAGTTTCATCACATGAGCTTTCAAGAGCAAGTAACAACATAAAAAGTCAACATATAAGGTTAAAGAAAAAGTTATCAGGGGTATTGCAACGCCTTAAAGAAGGTTTGCAGCCAGTTCCGCAAGTAAAGAACGTTCCCCTTTGGTCAAGGTCGTATGGCCAGTTATTTCCTGACCTTTCAAACGTTCAACAGAAAATGACAGACCATTGCTGGCGGAATCAACATAGGGATTATCAATCTGGTATGGATCACCCGTCAGAATGATTTTTGTTCCCTCTCCTGCCCGGGTAATAATCGTTTTAATTTCGTGTGGCGTCAGATTCTGGGCTTCATCAACGATCATGTATTGTTTGGGAATAGAACGACCACGGATGTAGGTCAAAGGTTCAATTTCCATAAGACCCAGATCAATCAACTCCCGATAGCCCCGTTTTCGGTTACCACCCTCATCATACGAAGACAATAACAGCTCAACATTATCAAATATCGGCTGCATCCATGGCGCCAATTTATCCTCGATATCCCCAGGTAAAAACCCCAGGTCACGCCCCATCGGATAAACCGGACGGGAAACAAGGAGCCGATTATAGGTACTTTCATCTGCCGTTTTTACCAGCCCAGCAGCAATTGCCAGTAAGGTTTTCCCTGTTCCGGCTTTTCCAACCAGAGAAACCAGCTGAATATCATCATTCAGTAACAAATCAAAAGCAAATTGCTGTTCACGATTACGCGGATGTATTCCCCAAACACCTTCCTTTGGCACCTTGATTAAGCCAACAACTTCCTGCTTGGTCGCATCATAGCGCCCAAGTGCCGTATGGGACGGATTGGTCTCATCAATCAGAGTCAAACCCTGATTGGCAAAATAATCTCCTTCGATTGCCAGCGCCCCCTCAGCATAGAACTGATCGACTTGATCCTTGGGCAGAAGTAATTCACTGGTGCCAGTATAGAGCTCTTCAATTGGGACTTTATCACTCTGATAGTCTACAGCGATCATGCCGATCGTATCGGCTTTAATCCGCAGATTGATATCTTTGGTAACAAAGAAAACCGTTCCCTCGGGTAAATTTTCCTGCAGATCCCAAGCAACTGCCAGAATTCGGTTATCCCCCTGATCATTACGCAATTCAGGGGGTAATTTATGGATAAATTCCTCTTTATAAATTGCTACCTTAAATATTCCACCATTTTCTAGAGGTACACCTTCAACTAGCTTAGCTTGCGAACGAAATTCATCGATCATGCGTGAAATCTGACGAGCATTCCGTCCTGTTTCACTCTGATCTTTTTTAAACCGATCGATCTCTTCAATGACCGTTAAAGGTAATATCACCGTATTGTCAGAAAATTTAAATAATGCCTGCGGATCATGCAGCACAACATTTGTGTCGAGAATATAATTTTTCATCAGCTAATTATCCTTGGCTACGATGTTTACAGAAAAAATCCGTCAACTTTCTTAATGCTGCTGACTGATTTTTCGAATAGCTTGCAGAAAACGGTCAATCTCTACCTCTGTGGTAAAATATCCGGGACTAACGCGTACCGTTCCCGTTGGGTAAGTTCCAATCGTGCGGTGGGCATCGGGGGCACAATGTAGCCCAACCCGTACCGAAATTTGTTCCTCTTGATCCAGGATAAAAGCAACCTCAGCAGGATCACAACCCTCCAGATTAAATGAAATTGCTCCGAGCCGCAGCATAACATCATCAGGGCCATAAACCTGCACCCTTTCTATCCCTTGCAAACCCGTCAGAATTTTTTCTATCAACTGGGTTTCCCGCGCATGAATCTGTGCGATTCCAACCTGATGTAAAAACTGCAATGAGGCATGCAACCCCGCTAAATCAGGCAGATTAACTGTTCCAGATTCCAACCGTTCCGGCAATCTCTCTGGTTGCAAATCAGATCGAGAATTCGTGCCAGTTCCGCCATAAATAAGTGGGGCCAGTTCTATCCCCTCTTTAATATACAGAAACCCCGTCCCTTGTGGTCCTAACAGCCCTTTATGTCCAGGCGCGGCAAAAAGGTCAACATCCAGAGCTTGCAAGTCAATCGGTAACAGCCCAGCAGTTTGGGCACCATCAAGCATAAACAGAATATCATGCTCCTGACACCACCGGCCTAAACCTTCAATCGGCTGAATGGTACCAATCACATTGGAGCAATGATTCACCAGCAATAATCGCGTTGGTGCAAGTAGACAAGCCTCTTGCAACGCTGTTTTTTTGACAATTCCGCTAATTGAATCAGCTGACACCTTGACAACCTCAACTCCACGCTTCTGTAGCTCACGCAAAGGTCGGGTGACTGCATTGTGCTCAACCATGGTCGTCACAACCCGATCACCGGGTCGCAATAAACCAAACAAAGCCTGATTAATTGCAAAGGTCGCGTTGGGAGTAAAAACAAAGCGAGAAGAATCACAAGCGTTAAATAATTTGGCCAATGCCTCCCGTGTTTCAAATACCATACGATCAGCAGCCAGAGTCTGTTGATGACCGCCCCGCCCCGGGCTTCCACCGGCACGTAATGTCTCCATGACCGCCAGATAGACAGACTCGGGCTTGGGGTGACTGGTGGCGGCATTGTCAAGATAAATTGGTTTAACTGATGACATCATATCTTCCATACTTTGGTGTTAGCTGTGGCAGATTACTCAATTTTTAACGCAACGACAAGCAGAACTATCCTAGGCTTAAAAAGAGTTTTATTTAAACTGAGTTAAATCAAAAAACTTGGCTCGATATTTGTTTATTTCCACAGCAATTTGCTTTTTTCATTAACCATCAACATTATACTTTTTCACCTTGACAGACACTAGATGTAGTGGTCTATATTCACCCCCTACAAAATATAGTGTGTATAACGTACTGATTTAGTTATATTTACAAGCGAATATTGTAACTTCTGTTTGATATCAGATAGATAGAATTAAGCGACGAGAGGAACCACAAATGGCCAAAGTAAAAACGACCGAAAAGTTGAATCTTTCCAAGAATGCACTGACTGTTTTAACAAAACGCTACTTGAAGCGTGATAGCGATGGAAACACTCTCGAAACACCTGAAGAGATGTTTCAACGCGTTGCTGAAACTATTGATTCTGCTGAACCTTCAACGAGTAAGAAAAAGTCCAATTTCGAACAACAATACTACCAGATGATGACTGGTCTTGATTTTTTACCCAACTCACCAACGTTGATGAATGCAGGACGTGAACTCGGTCAGCTGTCAGCCTGTTTTGTTCTCCCGGTTGGTGATTCAATGGAGAGTATTTTTGAGGCCATCAAGAATACTGCTCTGATCCACAAAAGCGGCGGAGGAACCGGTTTTTCTTTTTCTCGGATCCGTCCAGCTAATGATGAAGTTTGTTCAACCAGCGGTGTTTCTTCAGGTCCGATCTCCTTTATGCGGGTCTTTGATGCAGCAACGGAAACAATTAAACAAGGCGGCACCCGCCGTGGCGCCAATATGGGAATCCTCCGCGTCGATCATCCCGACATCATGGATTTCATTATGGCTAAACGGGATCTGACCATTCTGACCAATTTCAATATCTCGGTCGGTGTCACTGAAGCTTTTATGGATGCGGTTGAAAAGGGTCATGATTATGATATTGTCAACCCCCGTGATGGTCAGGTTGTAAAACAGCTCAACGCAACCAAGGTTTTCACTCAGATTATTGATATGGCATGGTCCAATGGTGAACCGGGAATCGTCTTTCTTGATCGCCTTAACCGTGACAACCCGACCCCACACGTTGGTGAGTATGAAAGCACCAACCCTTGTGGTGAGCAGCCTCTCCTCCCTTATGAATCCTGTAATCTTGGCTCGCTCAATTTAGCAAACATGGTCGTTGATGGAAAAATACTCTGGGACAAGCTGGAGAAGACAGTGAAACTGTCAACCCGCTTCCTTGATAATGTCATTGAAGCCAACAAATACCCATTGCCTGAAATTCATGACATGACACACGCCAACCGTAAGATAGGCTTGGGCGTCATGGGCTGGGCCGATATGCTGATCTTACTTGAGATCCCCTACAATAGTCAGGACGGCATCGACTTGGGGGCGAAAGTAATGCGCTTCATCAATGAGAAATCACATGAAGAATCGATCCTACTAGCCAAAGAACGCGGCGCTTTTCCGAACTTTAAGGACAGCCTCTACGACAAACCGGGATTGAGCCCAATCCGGAATTCAACCTGCACCACAATTGCACCGACAGGAACTATCTCAATTATTGCAAACTGCTCCAGTGGCGTAGAACCATTATTTGCTGTTTCATATATTCGACAAGTTCTCGATAATAACAAACTGATTGAAGTCCATCCACTGTTTGAAAAGATTGCCAAGGAGCGCGGATTTTATACCGAAGAGTTGATGCAGGAAATTGCCGAAAAGGGAACGGTACAGGATATTGATGCAATACCTGCTGATATCCGTAGAATCTTTGTCACCTCCCATGACATCACCCCTGAAGATCACGTGCTGATGCAGGCAGCTTTCCAGAAGCACACCGATAACGCAGTCTCTAAAACAGTTAACTTTTGCAGCGATGCACCCCGGGAAGATGTTGCCACAGTTTACCGACTTGCTTATAAGGAAGG
>JASJGT010000311.1:0-9886 GCA_033791405.1 Desulfuromusa sp. | reverse complement strand
GTTTGCCCGGCATCGACGCTACGGTCAATAACCGTTCCGTCGATAGGCGAACGAATCACCGTATGCTCCAGGTTTATCTGGGCTTGCTCCAGGCTGGCCTCGGCTGATTGCAGGGAGGCTTTTGTCGTATCGACTGCCGTTGCAATGGGGAGAAATTCCTGTTCTGAGATGTAACCCTTTTCTTGGAGCGGAGCGTTTCGGCTGAACTCGGCCTCTGCTTGTTTCAATTCCGCCTGGGCTTTGAGTACGCCTGCTTTGGCATTTTTAACCGAGGCGTTGAACGATGACTGATCCAGTACCGCTAACACCTGCCCTTTTTTGACTTGGTCATTATAATCGACCATCAGTTGGTCAATCGTACCCGAAGCCTGAGTTCCGATTTCCACCGTTTCCACCGCAGCCAGAGTCCCCGTGCTGGAGACGATTATCTCAAGGTTCCCCCGGGCCACCTGTGCGAACTTGAATAAGGGTGTTGAACCTGGTGGCCCCTGATGCGCCAAGGCCCACCAGGCAAGACTCACCAGGCTCAGAGCACCGACAATCATGATGCCTGATTTGATAAATTTTGAGAATTTTTGTTTTTCCTTCATTTTAGTTTTTCTCCAGTTCCAGAGTCGCAAGCAGCGGCTCCAAGTTCCCCAGATAGTAAGCAACCGCAAACTCTTGGGTAACCAAATCGTATCTGGCCTGTATCTGGTCAAACGCTGCTGTTACGTACTGAGTCCGTGACTGAGTGAGCTCCACCAGGGTCGAGGCCCCCACCCGGTAGCGCTCTTCGTAGGAGTGAAGAGATTGACGGGCAGAGGTTAACTTGCTTTTGACAACGTCGACCCGTTTCTGGGTTGTTCGATATTCCTGGATGGCCTGGGATATTTCGAGACCGAGCTGCAACTGTTTTTGCTTGAGGGCTAATTGTTCATTACGCTGCGCAATTTTGGCCTGCGCAATATTGTTGCGGGTCAGGTAACGATCGAACAGAGGGAGAGAAAAAGAGACACCGATGGTGGCGTTGAGGTTGTCGTCCATGAACTGGTCTGAAAAATGGTTCTCCTCACCGAGACTGCTGTAATCAGAAGCCAGGCTGGCAAAAAGGTCAACTTTGGGTAAGTGACCGGCCTGGCTTTGGCGTATCTGTTGTCCAGCCGCTTCAACCTGCCGCTGCTGAGCTTTGACATCAGAGCGGTTCGCCAGAGCAAGAAGAGACAATTGATCGAGCTCTTCATCCGCTAACGGCAGTGACAATTTCTCGAGATCTGGTGTGGCGACCTGGTAACGGACTGTTGGGGCCAACCCCATGGTTTGCATAAGGAGCAATTTGCTGACGTTGAGGGTACGCTGTGCCTCCAGAAGATCCAGTTCGGCTTGCTTGGTTTCTGCCTGTTGCTGATATAGATCGCTGATCGCAAGTCGGCCCGCCTGATAGAAAGACTCGATGCTCTCCAAAAGCTTGCGGTTCTCTTCCAGGTTTTCCTCTTCGACGTGGATCAATGCCTGATCCGTGAGCACCTGAATAAAATTGGAGATCGTCTCGAAAACCAAGGTCTGTTCTGCACGGGAAAGGGTTTCCCGCACGGCGCCTAATTCAAACTCGGCACTTTTGATCGCGGCGATGTCGGCAAATCCGTTGAACAGGTTAACCGATGAGGAAAGTTCGGTACTGATTGACGCAAAATTTCGATTTTCAGTCTGACTGGTGGTTTGTCCGAACGCCTTGTCGAAGCGCTTCGATCCGGTGGCTGCGATGGCAAGATCCGGGTAGAGATCCGTCTGTTGCTGAGAAAGAGAAATATCTGCACTCTCCACCGCATTTACTTGCTGAGCTAAGTCTGGACTCTTCTTCAATGCGATGCGAACAGCCTGTTCAAGAGAAAGAACCTGCTCAGCATGAATCTCGCTGTGTCCTTGGCTCGGAAGTGCCAAAATGATTAAAATAAAAAGCGCTGCAGGCAAAGTTCGAAGACACATTGGCAAAGACCTGTATTTGTTATGCATGAGTGCAGGCAAAGGGACCATCCTTTCGATTAACTGTTGAGTAGGAAAAAGGATAGCAGCTGAATAAGGAGCAAATAGGGAAGAAATGTGAAAAGACCATGCTGACTAAGAAACTTTTGTCAAAACGTGTAAAACCTGAATCCGCTCACCAGAAATAAATTCCAGGGTTACGGATTCAGGTTGAGGAAGATCGCCTGACAGTTGAATTCGTCAGGTTGGAATGTGAGAAAATATCTTTTATTTTAAGCGGTCATTGATAATGAAGAATATTCTTCGCTATCTGAGCTTCCTGTTAACAATTCGATCAGTTGACTGATGGTATCTTCACCACTATTTGACTCATAGGCCGAGACTACTTCTGATGGTGGCGGAGGTGGTGGCGGGGGCCTCATGCTGGACTCGCCATCTTCACTGTTGACCATTCCAGTAGGGTTAAACCCTTGACTGGCCATCAAGCCCTGCAATTCCTCGTTACTTACAATCCCGTCCTCATTAACATCTAAGAGGTCAAAGACCTCTTCAATATCACTAGAGGTGCCGGTAGCTCCCTGGACCCCTGTCGCTGAGGTTTTAAGCTCGGCCGAGGAAACCGATCCGCCACTGCCTGAATCTTCCACTTCAAAAGCATTCTTGTCCGCTGGTGGCGGTTGTCGTTGCATGGCACGACTAGCCATCATCGACATGCTGCTGTTCGTACCTACACTGTTGATCATCATGACCTCCTAACAATAGGTTTTTAGCTGATTTTTCTAAAGAAACGATCTTCCTGTGCTCCTCCTATCGACCATCTTTCAGAAGTTATTTATGATAACTGTGTCACCAACGTGTAACAGTTTGTAACTATGCAGCTGGAACTTTGTTGCTTAATCAGTTGCGGCAACAAACTGATAACCAGCCCCGCGAACGGTTTTCAGGTAACGGGGCGCTATCGGATCGTCACCAATTTTTTGCCGGATGCGGGAAATATAGATATCAATGCCTCGGTCGTAGCCGTTGTAGGGGGAGTTGTAAAGATCCCGGTGAATATCACTGCGACTGACAACAGATCCGGCTTTTTTTACCAGTGACCAGAACAGGTTGAACTCGATGGTCGATAGCTGGGCCGCCTGTTTGGCAACAAAAACATCCCGCTTGTTGGCATCGATGGTTAACTTACCGAAGCTTTGTACGGCCGGTGGTTCAAGGGGAGCAAAACGGCGTAACAGGGCTTTCATTTGAGCGGTAATAAGCTGTAGCCCCGAATTACTCGGCAAAAAAGCATCGACCCCCATGCTCAAGGCAAGGGTGTGCAAGTGTTCGTCGGCATCACCGGAAAGCAACATCAGCAGCCCCTGGTAGCGGGCGCGAATTTCACGACAGGCCGTTAACCCGGCAACCACCGAAACGGGGCTGTCGAGGAGGATAAGCTGCGGTTGCTCGGACATAATAAATGTTTGAGCCTGCTCCCAGCGACCGACCGGACAGGTTCGAATATTGTCCTGCTCCAATTGTTGTTTTATGTCAGTATGGACTTCTGCTCTTTTGGAGATCAAAATCACTGTCGTTTGATTCATCCTGCCGCCTGTTGTTAAAGTTTTTAGATCTAACCTCGAAAAGAATATCTATTAAATCTCTGGCAGAATAAAATCAGAATGAGGAGCAAATAAGGAAGAAAAGAGGATATTTTTAAAAAATGGAGGATTATTTTCTACCGAAACAGGCAAGGTGATGGGAAAGTATGAATTCTATTGGATCTGCATATTTCTTCCACATTCGGCAGTTATTCTGACTTCAGTGCAACAGATGAATAGAGAAAAGGTTGGCCATTTCCAGTCGGCTATTGTTATTAAAGAGAATATCACAGTACAGAGGTTCCGATGATCATACAGATTAAACACAAACTTTTTTTCACTCTGTTGCTGACCAGCATAGTGGTCTCAAGCGGGATGTTTCTGTTCATGCAGTGGAGCTTCGACCGCGGGTTTCTCAACTACGTCAACAGTCAGAAGGTTGAAGGGCTCAATCGACTGTCAGCAAGCCTCATCGATCAATACAGCAGGCATGGTGAATGGCAGTTTCTTCAAGGAAATGAGCGGCTCTGGCATCAATTGATCAAAGCCACTGACAGAGAGATGGAGCCTTCCCGTCCAGGTGAGTCGCAACCTGCCCTTCGGCCGCCGCCTCCCTCGCGTAAATTTACACCCGGATTTGCCCTGTTTTCAGCCGATAAAAAACAAATTTTTGCTCCTCCGAGGGGCACTGAACATCTCCAACTGACCCCTCTAGACTTTCAGGGGAAAACCATCGGATATCTGGCGCTGGTTCCTGTCAAAGAAATTTCCGATGCTGGCGATCTGCTGTTTGTCGAACAACAAACCGAGTCTTTTGCCCTGGTTGCTCTGGCGATGGCACTGCTCTCGTTGCTGCTCGCTTATCCGCTGACAATCCACCTGCTCCGACCGATCAAAGAACTGACCGGGGGCACACGCAAGCTGATTGCCGGTCGATTCAAAACCCGTATCCCAGTGATGAGCAGGGATGAACTGGGTCAGCTCTCCGCCGATTTTAACAGTTTGGCAATGACGCTGGAGAAAAACCAGCAGGCCCGGCAACAGTGGATCGCTGATATTTCTCACGAACTGCGTACCCCGTTGTCGGTGCTGCGTGGGGACATCGAGGCGTTGCAGGATGGAATCCGTCAACCCAGCCAACTAACCTTTGCTGCGCTCCATGGTGAAACTATGCATCTTGGTCGTTTGGTCGACGATCTTTATGAGCTCTCCATGTCCGATATCGGTGCCCTTAGCTACAAAAAGATCAATGCAGACCCGGTTGGGATTTTAAAAGAAACCATCGAACTGTTTGAACCCCGCTTTGGTAAGAAAAAACTACAGCTTCGTTCAGAGTTGCCGGTCGATGCAACATTCTCGCTCTCCGCCGATCCCGACAGGCTGCAGCAATTGTTTACCAACCTGTTAGAGAACAGCCTGCGTTACACAGATGCGCCAGGTGAACTGGTTGTCCGCATGAAGCCTGGCAAGGATGCACTCTTTTTCACTTTTGAGGATTCCTCCCCTGGTGTGGCCGAAAAGTTACAGCCAAAACTGTTTGAGCGTCTCTATCGGATTGAACCCTCCCGTAACCGGACCAGTGGCGGAGCCGGGCTGGGGATGGCAATTTGCAGTAATATTGTCGAAGCACATCAGGGAGAGATTGCAGCCGAAACCTCTTCTCTTGGTGGGCTGAAAATAATCATCAAGTTCCCACTGCAGTCCTTAAGGGGATAAATATGGAAGCAGAAATTCTGATCGTCGAAGACGAACAAAGACTGGCAGAACTGCATCGCGATTACCTGCAGCAGTCCGGCTATAAAACCGCATGGCTCGCTGACGGAGAACCGGTCGTGGCGTGGGTCAAAGAGAATGCTCCAGCACTGATTCTGCTTGACCTGATGCTGCCCAACAAAGACGGGCTGGAAATCTGCAAGGAAATTCGCAGCTTCTCCAGTGTGCCGATCATCATGGTGACCGCACGGGTGGAAGAAATTGACCGTTTGCTCGGATTGGAGCTGGGTGCTGACGATTATATCTGCAAACCGTTCAGCCCCCGCGAAGTGGTCGCACGCGTTAAAACTGTTTTGCGGCGCAGTTCCCCACAACAACCGCAGGACGAACAACTGCTGACCCTCGATGAGGAATGCTATCAGGCGACTCTACAAGGGAAAAAACTCGATTTGACTGCGGTAGAATTTAAACTGCTGAGTATTTTGGCTCAAAAACCGGGGCGAATTTATTCTCGTGATCAGTTGATGGATCGACTCTACAGTGACCAGCGGATTGTTTGTGACCGAACCATCGACAGCCACATCAAGAAACTGCGCAAAAAGATCGCAGCAGCAGCGCCGGAGTTGGAGGTGATCCATTCGATTTATGGAGTGGGTTATAAATACGAAATGATTTAATCCGTTTTACTTGAACTGTAGACTCCTCTCAAAAACTTAGAAGTTATGACCAGTAACAGCAGTGGTTAGCAAATGCTCTCGATCTATTAGTTAAATATCCTGCCTTTTTGGAACTACGATACTTTGACCTTTTTTAAGTAATGATCAGCATCCATATCACTAAAAAGATAAATGTTTGCCTTGTTTTTAAACGATAATATATAAGACAGGATGAGCAGTTTCTAAACTTTATTTCCATCATACAATTAAATTGAGCTAGAAGTTGCGTCTAACAATCACCATGATCGCCCCGTATACTTATTATTGACCCGGCCGCCTCTTTGGCTCCGGGTCTTTTATTTGGTTTCTGATTTGTTGAATCCGGCACTTTTTGTCCGTAGTTTGCCCAATGATTTAGCTTTAGACAAAGGTATTGAATCAAAAGCAATAATCTCTATTGACCTACCGTAAACCCTGGCGTACAAATTATGGTTTGCTTTATTTGCTATTGGTGAAAAGTCACTTTTTAGCAGTTTCAAACTACTATTATTTATAAATCTGAAAAATCAGGTTATCTGGAAAAGTTCGAACAATGAACAAACACCGTATTCCAACTTCATTTCATATCTATGCTCGTAAAACACGGCGGTTGACCCAGCAGTTTCTCAGTCATTTTAAGATCAGTGACAACACTTTTCTTATTGTCCTTGCAGTGATTGTTGGTTTGCTTGGTGGTTTAGGGAATTATCTGTTTCGTAAGACGATTGAGCTGATCCATTGGGTGGTCTTCGAACAGAGCTTTGAGCTGTTTGATATCTCTCTGGAGCATTGGTCGATTCAGCGAATTCTGGTGATGTTTCTTCCCGCTATTGGTGGTTTATTGGTGATTCCGTTGTTGATGCTGTTTGGTAAAGATCTTAAAGGTGGCTTCTCCGGATTTCTGGTCAAGGTCAACCTGAAAGGTGCCAAGTTGCCATTTCGGCCACTTTTTACCAAGGGACTGGCCTCTGCGATCACTCTTGGCACCGGTGGTAGTGCCGGACAGGAAGGGCCGATTGCAGTGATCGGCGGAACTATCGGTAGTCAGTTCGGGAAAATGTTCAAGATGAGTGGCGACCGGATCAAAGTGCTGGTGGCGTGTGGTGCAGCTGCAGGTGTTGCTGCAACATTTAATGCTCCTCTTGCAGGAGTTTTTTTCGCTACAGAAATTGTTCTGCTCTCCTCTTTTGAGGTCGCCAGTTTTACCTCCATTGTTATTGCCAGCGGCATGGCGACAGTTGTTTCTCGGGCATTGCTGGGGAATGTTTCAGAGATTGTGACACCGCCCTATTTTATGACCAATTATTGGGAAATCGGGTTGTATGTTCTGCTCGGATTACTTATTGGTGTGTTGGCTGCAGGATTTATCGATTTACATTTTAAGATCAAGGATCGGATCACAGCGATCAAGCTTCCATACTTGTGTAAACCGATTCTCGGCGGGCTGATGGTTGGGATGATTGGAATCGGATTGCCGCAGATTTTTGGTAATGGCTATGAATTTATCAGCTCGGTTCTGGTCGGTCAGCATACCTGGTATTTGTTGGCATTGCTGGTCATGGCTAAAATGGTGGCAACATCAATTACTCTTGGATCGGGGATGCCGGGAGGATTGTTTGCTCCTTGTCTATTTTTGGGGGCAATGACAGGTGGCGCCTATGGCCACGTTCTTGAGGTGTTTTTTCCGGCAGCAGAGATTTCTGCTGGAGCCTATGCCTTGGTCGGGATGGGAGCTTTTCTGGCAGCGGCAACCCATGCGCCGATGACGGCTATCTTTCTGCTCTTCGAGGTCACCGATAGTTATCAGGTTATAGTTCCGATTATGTTGACGTGTGTCATTGGTACTTCCGTTGCTCGTCATTATAAAAAAGACAGTCTGGAAACAGTGGAGTTGAGCCGTCTTGGTATTGATTTGGAAGCAGGAAAAGAGCGCAATATCATGAAGGGTCTTGCGGTTGGCGAGGTGATGACCCACCGGGTTGAAACTATCCCTGAAAATATGACTCTAGGGAGCTTTGCCAAATTTATTGAACAAACCCATCATACCAATTTTCCACTGGTTGATGAACTGGGGGAGTTAAGCGGAATCATTTCGGTTCAGGATTTTATGGGGGTGGTTTTTGAAAAGGAGCTGATGGATCTGGTTGTGGTTAAAGAGTTGGCAACCAAGGACGTTATTGTTGTGCATGCAGAGGAAGATCTGGATACGGCAATGCGTAAAATTGGTTATCGTAACATCGAGCAACTCCCAGTCGTTGATCGAGAAACCCATCGTCAACTGCATGGTATTATCTCACGGCGGGATATGGTTTCTGCTTATAATCGTGCCCTGATGAGTCGAACTCTGGGGGATGACGATGCTTGATCTTCTGGCAGAGTTGAATGAGCCACAGCGACAGGCGGTTTTGCATGAAGATGGTCCGTTGTTGTTGCTGGCTGGTGCCGGTTCCGGGAAAACCCGTGCACTGACCCACCGGGTTGCACACCTGATCTGTGAACGCGATGTTCCTGCCTGGCGAATAAGGGCGGTGACTTTTACCAACAAGGCGGCAACGGAAATGCGCGAACGCCTTGAAAGACTGCTGGGAGAAGGTGAACTCCCTTGGATATCAACGTTCCATTCCAGCTGTGCCCGTATTTTACGTCAGGAAATTCACCATCTTGGCTACGGTAGAGATTATACCATTTATGACGATCAGGATCAGTTGCGTTTGTTACGGGATTTGCTCAAAGCGCAGGGAATTTCTGAAAAGGTATTAAAGCCACGGGCAGCTGCATCCTTCATTGATCGAGCAAAAAATCGTGGGTTGCTGCCTGAAGCACTGGATGATCTGCGTTCGGACGAACAACTGCTAGCAGAATTGTACGCTCAATACCAGCAGAAGCTTAAAGCTGCCAATGCAGTTGATTTTGGTGATCTGCTGCTGTTGACGGTACGCTTGTTTGAAGAACATTCAGAGGTTCGACAGCGTTGGCAAGATAGATTTTCCCACCTACTGATTGATGAGTTTCAGGATACCAACCGGGTTCAGTATCGGTTGATGCAATTGCTGTTGGGAGCGGATACAAACCTTTGTGTTGTTGGTGACGATGACCAATCGATTTACCGGTGGCGGGGTGCCGAAGTTGATAATATCCTTGGTTTTGATCACGACTTTTCCAATGTGAAGATCATCCGGCTGGAACAGAACTACCGTTCAACCCAGACAATTCTGCAAGCGGCAAGTGCAGTTGTTGGCCATAATCCTGATCGTCAGGAAAAAGAGCTTTGGACCGATAACCCGGTGGGTGATTCAATCCATATAGAAGCCTCTCCCGATGATCTGGATGAGGCGCGTTTTGTTGCTGGCGAGGTTGTCCGGCTGCAAAGTCAGGGGGTTGGTTTACGTGATATTGCTGTGTTCTATCGTACCAACGCCCAGTCACGAGCCATTGAAGAAGCACTGCGCGGCAATCGGATTCTCTATGTGATGTTTGGTGGAGTGAAGTTTTATTCCCGTTTGGAAGTGAAAGATGCTCTCTCCTATTTACGTATTCTGGTGAATCCAAATGATTCTCTGGCGGTTCGGCGGGTTATCAATGTTCCGGCGCGGGGAATTGGCAACACAACGGTTGAGCGGATTGCTGCGTTTGAAACAGAAGCGGTCGGTTTTCTTGCTGCTTGCCGGTTAGCATTGGAACGCAATGCTCTAAAGGGTGCTGCGGCCAAAAAAGTTGCGACCTTTCTGGCGATGATAGATGATTTTACTACACGCTTAGAGCGGGTTCCTTACCCGCAATTGATGGCAGAATTGATTGATGCAAGTGGCTACGGCCCCCTCCTCAAAGAGGAGGCTGAAGGGGATTTGACCAGTGATGGTCGCCAGGAAGCAAAAGGGCGGTTGGAAAATCTGGAGCAACTCTTGGTCGGGATGGAAGAGCATGCTGCTGTTGATG
>JASJGT010000310.1:0-5139 GCA_033791405.1 Desulfuromusa sp. | reverse complement strand
CAGGAAGAAGAGTTTACACTTAAATTTGGTAACAGGCGCGGGGACAATTAATGATTTCAGAAAAAAAAACGATTAGTTTGGTCCTTGGCAGTGGAGGCGCCAGAGGCTTGGCGCATATCGGTGTCATTCAAGTACTAGAGGAGCGGGGTTATGATATTCGTTCTATCTCGGGATCATCCATGGGGGCATTAATTGGTGGAATTTATGCAGCCGGAAAGCTGGATGTTTACACCGAATGGGTTTGTGCTCTTGAGCGTATGAATGTGTTGCGCCTCCTTGATGTCTCTTTCAGCGGGGCGGCAATTTTTAAAGGCGAACGGATCATCAATACTTTGCGCGAGCTTATTGGTGAGACGAATATTGAAGACCTTCCAATTACTTTTACTGCGATTGCTACAGATCTGGAGGAGAGTAAGGAGGTTTGGCTTTCTAGTGGTCTTTTGTGTGAGGCAATTCGGGCTTCAATCGCTTTTCCTACGATTTTTTCTGCAGTTCCTTATCAAGGGAAAACCCTGGTTGATGGTGGCTTGTTAAATCCGATTCCAATTGCGCCGACTCTTCGCGATTTGACCGATATAACTATTGCTGTCAGCTTGAGTGGCCACGCAAAAATTATCCCGGAGGATTTACGATTGGAGAAGGATATCCCTGAAGAACACAATAGATATCATCAGAAAATCATCGATTTTATTGACAATTTGCAGCGTAAAGACACTGAAAAAAAAGATGATGCCGGTTTTTTTGACATTATTTCCAAGAGCATCGATGTCATGCAACTCACTATTGCTAACTTTAAACTTGCAGCTTATGCCCCCGATATCTTAGTTGAGATACCGAAAGATGCTTGTAGTATTTATGAATTTGAACGAGCTGAAGAGTTAATAGCAATTGGCCGCCGTGAAGCGACTGCTAGATTGGATGGATTTGAACAGTCTGGTTGATAACGTTTCTGATATGTTCCAATCTATATCTTCTCTCTCAGCCGACCCTTGAGCTTCTTCGGAGAAGGGAAGGTGAGAGATTGCTGTAAATAGGGCGGCCATTTCTATGAGCTTGCAAACGAGTCAAAATCTGTTCTCAAATCTCCGAATTTTCGTTTCGCCCCACATAGTCCGAAAGCCTCCTAGGCCAATAATTGATTTGCCAGTTTTGGCAGCATTGGGTTGATTGGTCGAATTCCTGCGGCTATGACAGTTGAGAGTTCAGTCATGACTATCGTTGATCCTTGTAGCCCAACCATCATCCCGCCATTGCCATTAATCAGATTTTCTACTGCGGCCTGGCCAAATCGTGCTCCGAGGAGACGGTCGTAGACTGTGGGAGAACCACCACGTTGATAATGGCCGAGAACAATGACTCGAGTTTCAAAACCGATTCGATCTTTAATCTGATTGGCAATATCCTCTGCTTTTCCAGCCCCTTCTGCAACCATGATAATTGAGTTGGTACGCCCTTCCTGATAGCGTTGGCGCAAGTCACTACAAATATCATCAAGATCATAGGGCTCTTCGGGGATCAAACTGTACTCAGCCCCAGCAGCAATCGTTGCAACGACAGTCAGGTAGCCACAATTCCTCCCCATAACTTCAACAACAAAAGCCCGGTCATGAGATGATGCGGTATCCTTCAGATTATCCACAGCCCGGACAATGTTATTCAATGCTGTATCGACACCTAATGAAACATCAGTAAAGGAAATATCATTATCAATTGACCCGGGGACACCAATGACCGGGATCCCTTGTTGATGAATGGCATATCCCCCTTTAAGGGACCCATCTCCACCAATGACGATTAAACCTTCAACCCCCATCCCTTTTAAATTTTCACTGGCCAGACGTAATCCAGATTCGGTCCGCATCTCTTTACAGCGAGCGCTTTGTAAAAAAGTTCCGCCGCGTTGCAAAATATTGCTCACAGAACGGGTGGTCATGGATTCATAGAGTCTATCGATTAAACCTTGAAAGCCTTTCTGGACGCCGATAACGTCCAGACCCGATGCCAATCCAGCACGGACAACCGCACGAAGCGTTGCATTCATTCCAGAACAGTCCCCACCACTGGTTAATACGGCAATACGTTTCATATGATTAATAACCTTTCTAAATATAGTCAATGTTGTTAATTGTGTAAAAATGATTGCTCCGGGTAGCTTCCTCACCGGACAATGGGATATTATAGCGTGATGCGCAAGAAATAATCATTTTTTTTGGAGGAGTCCAGATGCAACATAGAATTATCATAAATTTATTTATTTTTCTCTTAATAGTTCCCGGGATAGTCTTTGCTCAGACCCTGGCGGATAAAGTTCAGGAGCATCGTCTTGATAATGGTGCAACCGTATTACTGGTGGAACGACACGACTCTCCCACGGTGGCAGCTTATATCAGCTTCCGGGTTGGTGCAGTCAATGAAATGAGCAATGAGCATGGTGTTGCCCACCTGTTGGAACATATGTTGTTTAAGGGGACCAAAACCCTTGGAACAAAAGACTATGCGGTCGAAAAAGAAATGTTGCTGGAGATAAAAACGGTTGGTCAAAATATAGATGCTCTAAAAAATCGAGCAGATTCTGACCCACAGGAGTTGCAACAACTTCGTGATCAACTTACCGCTCTGCAAAAAGAACATCGAAAATTGGTGGTGAAAAACGAGTTTTCTAAAATTTATGCAGAAAATGGTGGAGTCGGCTACAACGCCTATACCGGGAAGGATTCCACAACTTATTTAATTAATCTACCCGCCAATAAATTGGAGCTCTGGGCGGCTATTGAGTCTGATCGGCTGCAAAATGCGGTTTTTCGTGAATTCTATACCGAACGAAATGTTGTCCATGAAGAACGCCGTCGCTCCTATGAAAGCAGTCCAGATGGGATGATGTACGAGACGCTTCTGGCAACAGCTTATAAGGTACATCCTTACCGCCATCCGGTCATTGGTTGGAATTCTGATATCGATAATCTGGATCCGGATGAAATTCGTGATTTTTTTGACAAATATTATACCCCGGTCAATATGGTGATCACTCTGGTTGGTGATTTTGATAGTCAAGCCACATTGCAGATGGTTGATCGCTATTTTGGCAAGTTGGCTCCCGGTGTTCCGGTTCCGGCCGTTGTAGACAAAGAACCTCAACAGAAGGGGGAACGTCGGGCTTATATCAATTTTGATGCTGAACAACAGTTGATGATTGCCTACCACAAGCCAACCATGCCACAACGGGATGATTATATTTTTGACATTCTGATGCAGGTTCTATGTGAGGGGAGGACTTCACGGCTCTATAAATCATTGGTTGTTGAGAAGAAGTTGGTGACAGACGTCAATGTGTTCGGGGCTCCTGGATCCCGATATGACAATCTGATGGTTCTCAGCATGACGCCGCGTTTCAGCTGTTCCTGTACGGATATTGAAGATGCTGTTTATTCAGAATTAGAGCGATTAAAATTGGAACCCCTGAGTTCCTCTGAACTTGATATCGCGCGTAAGCAGATTATGACTTCAATCTTGCGTGGTTTAAAGGGGAACAGTGGTTTGGCTCGGATGTTGTCTTCCTATCAGAACCTTGGTGATTGGCGCTACTTGGTTGATTATGAAAAACATCTCAATTCGATCTCCGCAGAAGATATTATGGATGTGGCAAAGCGCTATTTGCATGCTGATAACAGAACCGTGGTCACTCTGCTCCGTGGAGAGCAGGGATAATGCGCAATTTTAGTTATCTATTGTTTATTATTATCCTTTCGGGATGCAGCCAAGGACTATTCAGCAAGCAAGTACGACCTGATGATTTAACCTTTCCCCCCTTAGAATTCAGCTTCCCTGAAGTGGCGCAGCAACAGCTCGGCAATGGAATGAAGCTTTATTTGAAAGAAGATCATGAACTTCCACTGGTAGAACTGACTCTTCTGGTTGAAGGTGGCAGCATCTATGACCCTCTGGATAAAGTTGGATTGTCGCAGTTTTTTGCCATGACATTATCTACTGGTGGGACGGAAAAATACTCCCCGTCAGAGTTGGAGATGGAACTAGAAGCAATGGCGGCAGTTTTATCGGTTTCCAGTTCTTCATATGGCTATGAAGTTAACCTTTCTTTGAATCAGCAGGATTTAGGACGCGGTATAGAGATTCTGGCCGATTTATTACGTCGACCACGGTTTGATTCTGAACGGATGGAGCTGGTACGAACCCAGATGCTCGAAGAGATCCGACGTAAAAACGACGATCCAGGTTCAATTGCGAGGCATCTGCTTAGCGGTGCTGTTTATCCAGAACATCCATTTGGAATTGATGCGACTATAGACACGGTTGCCAGCTTCACCCGTGATGATCTGTTGGAATTGCACCAACACTATTTTCAACCGCAGAACATTTGGTTAGCTATCTCAGGTGATGTGCAACAAACTGAGTTGGTTTCACTCCTTGACCGCAAACTTGGTGCCTGGCATTCAAGTGAAAGTATGCTCCGGGAGTTACCATCGCTACCAACGTCACCAACGGGAAAATTTTTGCTGGTCGATAAAGATATCCCACAGACAACGGTTTTGATGGGACACGCGGGCATCAGTAAAGATAATCCTGATGTTTTAGCGTTGCAGGTTGCAAATTATATTCTCGGTGGTGGTGGTTTTAATTCTCGAATGATGCGGGAAGTTCGTTCTGATCGTGGACTTGCCTATTCCGTCTATTCCTATTTTCAGGTGGGCCGCCAGTTGCCTGGACTGTTTATTGTCGGCAGCGAAACGAAAAGCCAATCAACAGTCGAAGTTGTAACCTTGTTGCAGCAGTTAATACAGCAGATACGTGCTGAACCTGTGTCTTTCGCAGAACTTGACTTGGCTAAAAAAAGCCTGATTAACTCCTTTGTTTTTGCTTTTTCTGACAGTCATTCAGTTGTGAGTAGAAAAGTTCGTCTCGATTACTATGACTATCCAAAAGATTATCTGGAAACTTATCGACAGAAAATTGCTGCAGTGACTATTGCTGATGTACAACGGGTTGCACGTCAGTATCTGCAGCCGGATAACCTGCAGATTGTTCTGGTTGGGAACAGTCAGCAATATACTGATGAAATCAAAGCATTGGGCTTTCCAGTCGAAAATATAGATTTACAACTGACACAATAAGGAAAAGGTCAGG
>JASJGT010000309.1:0-9504 GCA_033791405.1 Desulfuromusa sp. | reverse complement strand
GATTGCTAAGAGTTTTTTAGCATCCATTTTAGTGATGGCCACTCTTGCCTGGTTTCAAGTTGGTGAAACGTTCTGAAGCGTAGTTTGAATGGCACTGAATACATTGACTATGCAGCTTGTAGAAATAGAAGTTCACAAGCTCAGCGTCTTGTTGATGGGCAGAATGAGCCAACTTCTTGGATGTTGAGTGAAATTTTTGATCTATTTATATGAATCCGGCAGGTAAGGAATGGTGGAGTTCTTCAATCTGTTTTTGCGTAAGTTTTTGCTTCAGAATAAAGCTGTCATTAATGTTTTTTGCAATCTCTGCAATTGTTTCCCAGTCACCCGTTGCGATTGCGGGGATTATTTTCATCATTCCCTCTTGAATCGCATTCATTTCCTGATTCAAAATCACTTTCAAATCGTGAGAAAGGTGGAATTCAGAATGTTTTTCAAGCATGTTCTTTCCGTGTGGGTCAGCTTCAGCAGCTTGACTCATCCCGATAAAAAAATAGCTTGCCAATACTACCATTGCTAAACAAATGGTATTTTTGATCATGATTTTCCCTTTTGGATTGAGGCCTAACAACGGCCTCAGTTAGTTTATAATGCTATATTTATTGACTATCTTTGTACCTCTTGTTCAAAATTTTTGAGCTGCTCAATTGAGCAAACCCAGGGAAGTTTATTTTCAAAGAAGACGTTGACAGTGGGCTCAACATTATTCGGGATGTTCAGCGAACCATAGTGAACCATGAAAAAACCGGGATACTTATTGTTTTTATTGAAGAGTGGAGAACCACAATTGCCACAAAAATTCTTCTCACCTTTTTCACCAAGGGGATAATTCTGGATACTATCAGCCCCTTTGACAACAGAAAAACTTGACTCTAAAACTGATGCATAGGTCGAAAAAGCACTGCCATTGCCTTTTCTGCAAATAGTGCAATGACAATTGACGATTAATCGCGGTCTTTTATCTATTTCATATTGGACGACACCGCACATACAGGAACCAGTTAAATTTGTGGCCATATCCTTGGCCTTTCATTTTAGTTGGATTTTTAAATGTCTGATTTTTGTTTGCCGAAAAAACCTGACAGCTCAGAAAAGACCATCCCTGCAAGCATCATAGCACATCCGAAAAGACCACGAAGGGAGAGCACTTCACCCAACAGCAACCAACCGCCAATCGCGGCAAAGAGACCTTCAAGGCTTAGAATGATAGCTGAGTGGGCGGGATGAGCATCCCGTTGAGCAATAACCTGCAAGGTATAGGCGATACCAACGGAGCCGATCCCTCCGTAAAGAATCGGCATGGCAGCTTGCCAGATCATAGCAATACTCATGGTTTCGATGACCAGGGCGGTCAAAAAACTGAGCAGCGAACAGACGGCGAATTGGGCAGCGGCAAGTTTCAGTGAATCCGTCCGCGGTGCCAGCCAGCCGATCAGTAGCACATGACCGGCCCAGAAAAAGGCACCGATCAACACCAACAGGTCACCGAAAGAGATGCTGAACTCTTTGGTGATGCTGAGAAAGTAGAGACCGACAGCAGCAAGAATGGCTCCAAGCCAGGTGCCGATGCGGGGACGCTGGTGCCAGAATAATCCGAGTAGAGGGACGATAACCACGTAGAGACCGGTGATAAAACCGGCTTTTCCCGCTGTTGTGTAGACCAGCCCCGCCTGCTGTAACGAAGCTCCTGCAAACAAGGCTCCACCAGCCAGAATACCACCGAATAGAACTGATTTGTTCGTATCAGAAGATTGGTGATGAACGGTATTTGACTGCCGTTTCTGTAGTAGTAGAATCAATGGCAGTAGCGAGAGACTACCGAGGGCAAAACGAACGGCATTGAAGGTGAAGGGGCCGACATAGTCCATTCCAACCCGCTGGGCAACAAAGGCAAATCCCCAAATGGTTGCGGTCAGCAATAGCAGGATATCAGCTTTAATGGTTCCGTTTTTCATCTTTTTTTACTCTATTGGATTCGTAATTAGCAGTAAGAATACCTGAGACAATCAGCAATGCGCAGTAAAAATGGAGCATACTAATATCTTCTTGCAAAAACAGGTATGCCAAGGTTCCACTAAACAGGGGCAAGGTATAGTAAACCATTCCCGCTTTTGTGGGACCGACTATAACAATCGCTTTATTCCATAAAACGAAAGCTGAAAGAGAAGCGAAAATACCGACGTAGAGAATTGAAAAAATTGTTCTCGTGTCAAATTCAAAAGGGGAGACGGTTGCACAATCCCAGATAAAGAATGGAAATAGGAAAATGAGACCTAAAATAAATGTGCTTAATTGGAGCGACCAGATACTTATCTTCACGGGTTTGCGTTTTAATAACAGGCTGTAAATGGCAAAAATGAAGGCAGCCAGCAGCATCCAGATATCTCCTATGGCAAAAGATAAATGGAGGAGGATTGACGGGGTTCCTTTGGTAACAAGCAAGACAACACCCGCTGCAACCAGCAAGATGCCAATTCCTTTGTTGATAGTTATTGCTTCACGGTAAAACAATCGAGACAGAATGATAATAAAGATGGGAAATGTAATGGAGATCAATGAGAGATTGATGGCGGTGGTCGTGTGTGCGGCAAAATAGATGAGGGTATTAAATGTTGTAATCCCCAGAAATGCAGTAATCGACAGATAGGGAAGGTTGTTTTTTATGATATCCCATTCGGCCATAAGGGATTTTATGGCAAAAGGAAGAAAGATAATGACGGCAACTACCCATCGCCAAAAAGCCAAGCTGATGGGCGAGATACTTTCACTTAGACCCCGGGCAATGATGAAATTTCCAGACCAGATGGCTGTTGCAGCAAGGGCACAAAAATAGCCATAAAAGATTTGTTGCTTCAGCATGTTGACACTTAAAAAACGGCCTTGACGATTTTTCGCGTGTTGTCGGAAACACCATAGGTATAGATATGCAGGCTGGGGACATTATGTGTGACCAGATTTTTTGACTGGTGGATGGCCCACTCCGTTCCTACCACTTTTGCATCATCATTATCTTTGCATTTGGCCAGTTCTGCCGCCAGTTCCTGTGGCAGATTGATGCTGAAGAGTTTGGGTAATACGGTCAATTGGTTTTTGAGGTTGATCGGCTTAATGCCGGGAATAATCGGCACGTTGATTCCAGCCGCACGACATTTATCGACAAAATTGTAATAGACCTGATTGTCAAAAAACATCTGCGTCACAATATAGTCTGCTCCGGTAGCTATTTTTTGTTTCAGGTAGTCCAGATCTGTCTCAACATTTGGTGCCTCAAAATGTTTTTCTGGATATCCAGCAACACCGATGCAAAAGTCCAGAGGCGCATTGTTTTTCAGATCAGGTTCCAGATACTTTCCCTCACGTAAGTTGATGACTTGCTCAACCAGTTCGGTGGCATGGGCATGCCCATCCGCGTTTGGATGAAAAACATGATCCGTTTTCAAGCCATCGCCCCGCAATGCCAGTACGTTGTTGATTCCCATGAAATTGAGGTCGATCAATACATGTTCTGTTTCGCTTTTTGAAAACCCGCCACACAGAATATGTGGCACCACCGGGATATCATACTTGTGTTGAATCGCTGCAGCAATCGCCACTGTTCCCGGTCGTTTACGAACAGTTCTTTTTTCGATAGTTCCATCCGGTGACTCGATAAAGACCATCTCATCTCGATGGGTGGTGATGTTGATATATTTAGGATCAAAATCGATCAGACTTTCGACAGTGCGATAAATTTTACCGGCGTCGCTTCCTTTAAGTGGGGGAAGTAGTTCAAAGGAAAAAACGGTTTTGTCGCTGTTGTTGATGATGTCGATCACGTTCATGTTGAAATCCTAAAGTGGTAAGTGTCTGATTGTGAAAACGATAATTACGTTTAACTGCTGAGCTTCAAAATGTAGCAGCAGAAAGTGTTGCCCTTTTTAACGTATTCCGGGTAAATCAACAATCATCTTTTTTAATCTATCTACCATTGTTGAATCTCACCTGTTTTTATGTGAACTCTATTGTCTTAGGCTATTTGTAATCCATTGTTGAAAATGCTCCATTAACCTGAAAACGACATCGTGATAAAAATCGGGACATACTGTTGAAGTTTTATCGATCAACATAAGTGCAAAATGCCTATCAAAATTCCTAAGGTGATACAAAAACGTATTTTGCAGGATATTTGACTAATAGATCGAGCACATTTTCTGATCACTTCTGTTGCCGGTCGCAATCTCTAAGTTTTGACAAAAAATGATGAAATATTTGGGGGCGTGTTCTACTGGTAGGAAAACGATTTCTGCTATAATACACAGTAGAACTTAAAATTGCGGTGGTGCCCGTGAATTCTCGTCGCCGTCGGTTATCATAAATTGTTAAGTGTTCAAACTAATCAGGAGATGAATATGAAAACTATGAACTGTAAACAACTAGGCGGAGCTTGTGATGAAGAGTTCCATGCCAACTCATTTGAAGAAGTAGCGGAAATGAGTAAACAGCACGGCATGGAAATGTTTCAACAAAATGATGAGACTCATCTCAAAGCAATGAATGAAATGCAGCAACTTATGCAAAAGCCAGATGCAATGTCAGAATGGTTTGAAAGTAAAAAAAAAGAATTTGAAGCCATGCCTGAGAGCTAGCAAGGCGTGAGGCATCAAGGATCATAAATGACAATAACAGGTGAGTGTTTTTGTGGTGAAGTTAAATATCAAGTGAACGGTAAACTCCGTGGTGCCCGATCATGCCATTGTTCAAGGTGCAGAAAAGCATTTAGTTCCCAAGCATCAGCTTACGCATTAGTAGAGCCAACCGAGTTTGAATGGCTATCTGGGGGAAACTTACTGACTTCGTATGTTGGCAAGAATGGCGTTGGTTATCAATTCTGTAATATTTGTGGTTCAACTATCTGCGGACTTTACAAAGGAAAAATCCACGGTATTACATTGGGTTGCGTGAACGGTGATCCAGAAGTGGAACTGGGTATGCACATTTATGTCGACTCTAAGGCAAAATGGGAAACTATCCCTGCAGATGTGCCTCAATTTAAAGAGGGTCCACCAGAAAAGGCCTAACCAGAAAATCAATGCGGATGGAAAATGCTCCTGCTTAAATTTGAATAGTTCGGTGGTGCCCAAGCGGTTCGTCGCCGCCGATTATCATGAACCTTTCTATAATCAGGAATGCATTTTTGATTACGAATTTCTGAGCATTCAGACCCATTCGCAAAAATAGTAAAATAAAAATATCTGGCTCGGTTGATCTGTGGTTAGACAATCACGTCTTTGGAGAATAGAAAATCGATGGCTGCCACTGCTAAAAAAAGTCATGACAGCCATCGATGATTTTTGAATCACTCAGTTATTGAGGGTGCTGACAAGGAACCTGTTATTGCAGGCGTTTCATCAGTATGGGTCAGTGGATCGCGAGTCTTCATCTGGCTGCGAGTCTGGCTTGCAGAACTATCCGCAGACTGATTTTTCTTATACTGGTGCTTGTATTGATTCTGTTGTTGGCTCATCGAAGAACCGCCAAAACTTGATCCCCCACTGTGCTTGTGCTGACTACCGCTACCACCGCCTTTGCCAGCGAGAACGGGTGTGGCCAGGAGGCAGATGAATGCCAGAACGGTAAATGTTGTAAATGTTCTCTTCATTTTGTAGGACTCCTTTTTTTAGATTAAAAATGAATGTTGTCTTCCTATCTGTAGTCAACGTATCAGTCAAGGAAAGGTTTCAGGAAATTTTAAAAATTTTCGACAGATAACACTCGAAGCGCGGCTAGTAATGACTTCGCTTCTTTTATAAATTAGGATTCCATTTTTGGATAAGAATTTCAGTACCGTCTGAGAATTGTGAAGCTGGGTGTACCGGAAGGCAGGAATTGTTGGCACCAGCTTAATCTTCCGATCCCTCTTCCGATAATTCGAGAAGAGACAACTTCATTTCGAACCCCCTGCCTGGGCATCCACACCTTATGCCTACTCACAAAGGCGCATATTGACTTGTAAGAAAATCTGTAGGAAAGAGTTCCTCGACGGCATTATTGATCGGCGGGGTCTAAATATTTCTCCCAAGTACTGTCAGGATCAAAGGTGGTCATGGCAGCTGCTAGTATGCTTGTTTTCGCACCTAGATCTTTTTCATAGACCAAGCCCTCTTGATTGACAATGAAGGTCATGATGCCAGAGGCTCCATATTTAGCGGGGTAGGCGACCAAGGCGAAACCGAGGATCATTTTGTCATCGATTATATAATCGAAAGCACCGCCATTTGCATGTTTGCCTTGAGATTTCAGTATTTTATAAAGATAACCTCGAAAGGGGGTATCAGTGTTCTCATTCAGCCCTGCCATATATCCTTTTTTTACGGCTTTGGCAACCAGAGGGCCAAGAGGGCTTTCTCTTTCTCCCGTTTCTGTTTCCCAATATAAACCATCCTTCTTGCCCTCGGTGCTGGCAAGCTTCTGGGCAAAAGTTGGGGGGCCGTCATCTCGTATCAAACAGGCGTACTCACGTTGAGCATTTGTATAAGCCTGCATCACCTGGATCGTGTGGAGTTCGTTTCTGCCAATTCGTCGGTTAAGGATTTCTTCCATCCCCGATTGGGTATCAAAAAACCAAGTGTCTCCCTGTTGCACAAGAGGGATGGGAAAAGGATAGCTCTTGTCGCCGATCAGCAATGTCACTTTCCCACTATCCTCCTGCTCAAAACTGTACTTTTCCCCATAGGCTTTTAAAAACCGTGCTTTGCCATTCTGATCTGCGACCTTGTCGCCGGAGGAGACCAGACCTTCCGCAGTGGATCCCAGGATGTTGATCAGCTCGACATCGTTATCATTTTTGATGGCATTAACCAGGGCAGACACTGCTTGCTGAGGTGAGGGGAAAATCGCTTGCTCCGCAGCCCAACCAGGAGCTGCAGACAAGGCAATTATGGCTATAAGGATTGCCATCGCGCCACAAAGAAAATGTAACGCCCTGTGGATTTGTCCTTCATGTCGCGGCATCTGGGTTATTCTCGGTATGAATAAAATCATGTCTTAATTCTCCGACTTTCGCCAATTGCGGAAGCTGCCATTTCGATTGCCGTTGTTTTCACCTTTTAGGATTCTTCGACTGTCCCGACCGCGCTCACTTGATTTACGTTCCTGATTGCCATCTTCTATCCGATTAAAAATACCACTAGAACTGGTTTGTTGCTTTTTGTGCTCCACCCGTTCCTGCTTCTGACCCCTTGGCGCAATCTGTATTCGCTTCTGTCGGCTGTCCTGAGCACGAACTGGCTTCAAGTTTTTAATTTCTTTGCGTTTCACAGTTTGCTTTTCTATGTTAATGCTCTGACGTTTCTGCGGGTCGCGCACAACTTTTCTCTGATCTTTTATTTTGCGTTCAACTCGCTGCTGCTCCTGGTTATAGAGGTTGGTTCTTGTTCTGGCTTTTCCAGGTTGTTTCTGCTCAATCCGACGCTGTTCAGGAAAACCGCGCGTATCACGTCGATAAGTTTTCGGCCGTTGCGGCGATTGTCTGTATTTCCTTGCCGTGGTCATATCACGGTAAGCGACACCCCTCCGGTGGCTGGGAGTGTGCAACCAGCGACCAGAGGTCCCGATCCAGCGGTCATGTCTGACAAATCTCGGTCGCTTGTGTAGATCGATGTAAACATAACGGCGATTCCAATCGAAATAGCTCCAACTGCGAAATGAAACGCCAAAATAAACGCCTGGCCAGAATGACATTCCAACGCCGATATTTGCCCCTGTCGGCCCCCAGTAGTAGGGTGCATAGCCTGGAGACCACCACCATGAGCCATAAACATAATAGGGATCATAATAGGGGATGTAGATAACTCTCGGGTTTGCCGGTTCGATGACGATGGTCTCTTTTTCGACAATCACCTTCTGTTCGGCGGTGGTGTTGAGGTTCCCCTGTTCGTATGCCCCGGCACGAAGTTTTTGGATCATGCCCATAACCTCTGTTTCCTGGGCAAGAAAAGCGTTACCGAGGTTGGTGGTCTCAGCGATCCGTTCACTCATCAGAGCCAAACTTGAGGGGAAGTGGCAGATAGCCTTAACACTGGGATCCCAGCCCTTGCTTAACAGCTCATCGTCAAGGGCATCCCCAGTTAATCCCCGGTTTTCCCTGAGCCAACGATCGGCTTCAATCACTTCAATCGGGTAGGTCGATGCCATCAGGATCTGAGACAAGAGCGCATCGGGGTAAAGGGCGATGGGTGCCAGCATCTGGGCGAGCTCTTCTTCATTGTATCTTTCAGCTGGATCCAGATTGCCGATGTCTTGAGCTTGAGCAAACTGTAGATTAAACGCAAAGAAGAAAACAAAAAAAGGGAGAATAAGCAGTCTCAGGAACAGTTTGAAGATGATCGTAACCTTCATGGCTACCTCCTCATAGGCCAGGGAAGCGCGACATGCTTTTCTCTGACCTTGAATGGGAATAGGATCCCACTGATAATCACGACGACATTGTGCGCTGTCTCGTGTCAACCTACTTAAGTATATCAGAAGGGGAAACCCCTGCGTAAGCGTACACAATATTTTGAGCTGTCGTTAACAGCTCACACCCCGGATCAAAATCACGATAAGGAAGAGATTGTGTTCTATTCTGGAGGAATGATACAGGATTTTTTCTGAAGCAGGTGTTAAGATTTGGTTCTTTCAAGTAAACTTTTGTAAAGTAGGAGCTTTGGGGACAGTTTATTTAATCTACTATCTTTGAGTTAAAGGCTTCTCGGTATCTTCCACACTAAGGTCATGGGGATCCTTGTTTTATAGTCCGTTAAGGAGTTTGTAATATTCCTGAAGAGTCCGGATTGACTGCATTGTGGTTTGATATAAAACCCAACTGAGAACAATGACTCCTAGGGTGATGCCAATTTTCCATGTCAGAGATGTGCGCGGACGCCACCAGAGCAGAGGTAATGCCAGTGGGCCGATACTGGCGAGAGCTATAATAATCGTCGATTTTCTGAAATACCATGGAGCTTTTTCACTTGCGAGATGTTGCGATACCGCAGTAAGAAACTCCCCACAATGCTTACATTTTATGGCTTCATCCTGGATGTCTTCAGCACAGAAAGGGCATTTTTTCATTATCAGTCCGTTATCTCTGTATGCTGTCTGGCATGCTCTTCCTTGAAACCAAGCAGCCGCCTGATATCTTCCAGAATCATGTAGAGTGCCGGGATCAGCAGTAAAATAATTCCGGTGCCGAAGAGAATCCCAAAACCAAGAGAAATGGCCATTGGCACCAGAAATTGTGCTTGAACGCTGGTTTCCAGAATCATCGGTGTCAGGCCAAAAAAGGTGGTCAACGAAGTCAGTATAATCGGTCGAAAGCGTCGAGTTCCGGCAGAAACAATTGAGTCGTATATGCTCATTCCTTCGCGGCGGTTGCGATTTGCTTTGTCGATCAACAGCAATGAATCATTGACCACTACACCGGATAGAGCAACCAGACCAAACAGGCTCAATAGGCTCAAGTTGAACCCCATGATGATGTGGCCG
>JASJGT010000308.1:0-5303 GCA_033791405.1 Desulfuromusa sp. | reverse complement strand
ATTTGGACGCCCGACAATCGCCATTCTAATCTCATCTTCAGCAGCAGAGTCTTCCGGAGCGGGTGGTAATAACTTTTCTAAATCGTCAATAAGATCATTAATACCGAGTCCATGTTCTGCGGAAAGAGAATAAAACTTGTCAATCCCCAGAGTATAAAAGTCGGCCGTCTCACCCTCCTGCTTTTCACCATCGACCTTATTAACCAGATAAAAAACCGGTTTATCGACTTGGCGCAACATTTTAGCAATTTCAATATCAGATGGGGTCAACCCATCCTTGACATCCATCAAAAAGAAAATGATATCCGCTTCTTCAACGGCTAATTGTGATTGCTCGCGCATTTGAATCAGCAACCGATCTTCACTGACCGGTTCAAAACCACCAGTGTCAATCAACAGAAAAGGTCGCAAAAAACGGTTCACTTCAGCGTAATGGCGATCACGTGTGACCCCGGGGAAATCTTCAACAATCGCTTTACGTTTTCTCAGTAAACGATTGAATAATGTCGACTTTCCAACGTTCGGCCGTCCAACAATGGCAACAGTCTTTATCATGAACTAAAATCTTTCTTCATATTTTTAATACTACCAATATAAAATGAATATTTAATGGCTAAGCAAAAATGTTGTCCTACAAGGCGCAGTGTTTTTTCAGGGGCGAAGACATACATGAGTATGTCGAGATCCTGAAAAAATACGGCAACACCGTAGGGCGAGATTTTTGCGACGCCATTATTTTTTACTATAGCCTAGCTCACGCAACATCCGCTCATTCTGGCTCCAGTCCTTATCAACCCGCACAAACAATTCCAAAAAAATCCGGGTGCCGAGGAGCCGCTCAATATCTTTGCGTGCTTCCTGACCGACGGTTCTAATCATCTGCCCGCCCTTGCCGACAATAATTTTTTTATGACTATCCCGTTCAACATGAATCAGAGCCTGAATAACAACCAGATTTTTCTCCGGCTTTTCCTCAAACGACTCAACCTGAACACCAACCCCATAGGGAATTTCCTCACTGGTTCGGCGCATGATTTTCTCTCGAACCAGTTCGGCAACAATAAAACGTTCCGGCTGATCGGTCAGCATGTCATCTGGATAATACTGTGGACCTTCCGGCAGATAAGGCTCAATAGCCTGCAACATCTGAGGCACACCATCTCCTCCCCTGGCCGAAAGGGGAATCACCTGTGCAAAGTCGAACCGTTCACTGTATTGCTGTATTAACTTAAGTAACTTGGGAGGCTTAACCAGATCAATTTTATTGATGATCAGAAATACCGGAACGGAGGATTTGTCCAACAGCTGAAGAATATATTCATCACCCCCACCGGGCGAATCATCGGCTTCAACCAGAAATAAAATTAAATCGACATCCGAACAAGCGCCAACGGCCTGATCAACCATAAAACGGTTCAACTTCCCCTTTGCTTTATGAATCCCCGGGGTATCCACAAATAGAGCCTGACCATTAGGGAAGTTATGAATACCAAGGATCCGATTGCGCGTTGTTTGCGGTTTATTTGAGGTTATCGCAATTTTTTGCCCAAGAACCCGGTTGAGAAGAGTTGATTTTCCGACATTTGGTCGACCGATGATTGCGATATAACCGGATAAAAATTTTTGTTTGTTCATCAATATTTATTTCTCTCTTAATAACGGGTGATCCAGCGCTACCGCTGCTGCTTTCTGTTCAGCATTCTTCTTACTGCTGCCACTCCCTTTGCCCAACAGTTTACCGGAATAATAAACTTCCATGGAAAAAATTCGCTCATGATCAGGGCCCGACATCTGAGCTAATATATACTCGGGAAGAGTCCCATATTGCGCCTGTAAGCGTTCCTGCAAACAGGTTTTATAATCACTCCCATAACGCAAGAGAGCTGACGCCTCAATCACAGCACTGAAGGCGGTATCAATGACCTGACTCGCCGCCGCAAAACCACCATCCCGGTAAATAGCCCCAAGGAGTGCTTCCAATGCATCGGCAAGCAAACTTGATTTTTCACTACCACCGCTCCGTTGTTCCCCTTTTCCTAAACGTAGTCCAGTACCAATCTCCAACTTCCTGGAAATCTCAAATAACCCCTTCTCGCTGACAACTTCGGCGCGAATACGGGTCAAACCCCCTTCTGGAATATCGGGATAACGACAGAACACCCAATTACTGACAACCAACTCCAATACCGCATCACCAAGAAACTCTAAACGTTCATTGTGAGGGACAAATTCGGTTTGTTCATTGCTAAACGATTTATGGGTTAACGCCTGGAGCAACAGTTGTCGATCAGTAAAAACATAACCGAGAGTTTCCTCCAATTTATCCAAATAACTTTGCACTTTCCCTCCACAACGCTTTTTACCTGAACCAGATCCTTGAATGTGCGCGGAGTATAACCAAATCAGAGAACTAGTTCAATGACTTGCGCTGGATCATCCGCCTCTTTAACCTTGATTCATTTCTTACCGTTTTACTATAATACAGCACCTATATAAAAACACTTAACCGAAGAACCACATTGACAGACAAAATACACAGCGGACAATATGATCTTTGACTCAATAACTGGGCACAATCAACAAAAAAACATTCTGCAGCATGCTCTTATCAATCAGCGCGTTGCTCATGCCTATCTTTTTGAAGGACCCGATGGCATTGGCAAAAAAATGATGGCACTATTTTTTGCCCGTGCATTACTCTGTCAAACTGGCAACGGTTGCGGAGAATGTTCTGCCTGTCTCAAAGTTGACCACCATAATCATCCTGATATCCATCAATTGGATGCGGATGGTACCGCCATCAAAATTGATCAGGTGCGAAGATTACAGCAGGACCTTTCCCTCCGCCCTCTGGAGGCGAATTATAAAGTCTGCCTGATAAACGGCGCCGAACAGCTCACTATAGGTGCAGCTAATGCGCTCTTGAAGACACTGGAAGAACCACAGCCAGGCACTTTAATCATTTTACTCACCAGTCAGCCACAAAAATTGCTCCCAACCATTTGTTCTCGTTGTCAACGACTCCCCTTCTCACGCCTGCCAAAAGAGAAGTTGGCAACAATCCTGATGCAAAAGCTGGACTTAAGCAAAATTGAAGCGACAGTTTTAGCAGCTCTTTCCGAAGGAAGCTTTAAAAAAGCTTTAGGTCCTAATCGGGAGCTTTTTCTGGAAAAACGTCATAAACTGATTCAGTCCTTGTCAGCACTGTCGGCAGGCAGTATTATTCCGACTTTCTCCTTTGTCGAAGAACTGGAAAAAGAGAAAGAGACTCTAACAGATATTTTGGATATTTTTCAGACATTTTACCGTGACTTGCTTTTACTTAAACATGCTCAGCCAGAAGATGAGTTGGTCAATCTGGATCTGCTTGAACTTCTTCACCGCCAAAACAAATCAACAACCGCCAGCCTGCTGCAAAAGCTAAAAGCTTTGGAATCAGCTCGCTTTCATTTACAACGAAACGTCAATCGCCGTCTGGTACTTGAAGTAATGTTGATGCGGATAACCACCGCCTGAAATAAAAAGGACAAGCACCAACATGGAAGAACTTAGAATAGTCAGCATCTCATTCCACACTGCGGGAAAGATCTTTGATTTTGATGCTCAAGATTTTGACCTGAGTCCGGGAAATAAAGTTATTGTTGAAACAGAACGTGGCCGAGCCCTCGGAACTGTCATCAGGAAACCACGTCTAATCTCTCCGGATAACGCCCCACCAAAATTAAAAGCGATCCTGCGCATAGCTGCAGAGAATGACCTGCAAATGGCTAAAAGTAATGCTCTCCGTGAGCAGGAAGCACTACAGTTTTGCCAGCAACGGGTTAAACAAAGAAATATGGCGATGAAACTGGTACGAGCAGAATATTTGTTCGACGGTTCAAAAATTATCTTCTATTTTACCGCTGATGGTCGAGTCGATTTTCGTGAACTGGTCCGTGACCTGGCACAGCACTTTCGCACCCGGATAGAAATGCGCCAGATTGGGGTCAGAGACGAAGCTAAACAGGTCGGTGGATTGGGAATCTGTGGCAGAGAACTCTGTTGCAGTAATCACTTGCGTGAATTTGTTCCGGTGTCAGTCAAAATGGCTAAAGCCCAGGGTCTGGCACTCAATCCAACAAAAATTTCCGGTCAGTGTGGCCGCTTACTATGCTGCCTCGCTTATGAATATGAAACCTACAATGAAATGAAAAAAACGTTGCCCAAGTGTGGCAAAAAACTGCAGTTGGAATCGGGAGCTGCTGAGGTCATTTCACGAGATATTCTGGCACAAAAAGTGACCCTGCGTTGTCACAATGGTGATCGTTGTCAGATGCATATTAATGACCTGAAAACAGAGATCCATAAAGTGGAGAACCCACCGACAGAATCTCCAGCAAAGCCAAAAGAAGAGAATAAAAGCCCTGCAGCAGAACGTTCCGGAAAAGCTAAAAACAGACCAGGCAAAACACCGCAGCGCCCAATCACTCAAAATAACGATAAAAAAGCTGCTCCTGAACAAGGACAACCAACGAACAAAGACAACTCTGGTCAAGAAAAAACTAACCGACGGCGCAGGCGGCCCAGGCGACGTTCAAACCAACAGTCAAAACCGCCTGAAAACAAAACCTGATAACGTCATACTATTATTTAGATAACCAGCAAACCTGAAATAACTATGTAATCTGCTTATGGGAGCTTGAGATGAGCAAAACTTTTTATGTAACCACACCTATTTACTATGTCAACGATGTCCCGCACATTGGCCATGCCTACACGACTCTGGCCTGTGATGTTATCGCACGTTACAAACGTGCTCGTGGTTACGATGTTGCTTTTCTGACCGGAACTGACGAACACGGACAAAAGGTAGAAACTGCAGCGAAAGCCAATGGCGAAACGCCTCTGGAGCTTGCTGACCGGGTTGTTAAGCGTTTTCAGGCCCTCTGGGAAAAGCTCGATATCTCCCATACTGATTTCATTCGTACCACCCAGGAACGGCACAAACACACCGTTCAGGAACAGTTTAAAGCGATTGAAGCCAAGGGCGATATTTACCTTGGGGAGTATGAGGATTGGTATTGCACCCCGTGTGAAACATTTTGGACCGAGACCCAATTGATTGATGGAAACTGCCCTGATTGTGGTCGTCCAACAACAAAACTGAAAGAGGAATCCTACTTTTTCCGGATGAGCAAATATCAAGATCAGCTCCTTAAACATATTGAGGAGAATCCTGATTTTATTCAACCTAAGTCGCGGCGCAATGAAATTCTCAGTTTTGTGCGGGAAGGTTTACGTGATCTCTCTATCTCGCGAACATC